>JBDSME010000238.1:0-11835 GCA_039916065.1 Polyangia bacterium | reverse complement strand
CCGGATGGTTCGAGGCCTACCTGGACGGCACCTGGTACACCTTCGACGCCCGCCATAACATCCCCCGGATCGGACGGGTCCTGATCGCGCGCGGCCGAGACGCCGCAGACGTCGCCATCAGCACCTCTTTCGGTCCCAGTACCCTGACCCACTTCACCGTCCGAACGGACGAGGTCGCCTAGGAACCAGCGGACTCTGGCCGTTGACATGTTGCCCTGCCGTCCCCACAGACGGAGATGAACGCGCCCGGTCGCCTGTGCTGATGGTCGACGCCAAACTGTTTGGTGGGTGGAAGGCAATTTTAAGGAGGTAGGTCATGGCGTCACTGTCAACGGCTGCTTGGGTCGCGCACAATCTCGGACTATCCATCGGAGTGGGCGGCACGCTCTTCGGTCAACTGGCCCTCGAGCCCTCGGTACGCGAGGTCGCGGATCCCGAAGAGCGCGGCAAGGTCGTCAATGACGCCTGGCGCAGATTCGGCATTGTGCAACTGGGCGCATTGGGGGTGATGGCGGCGACCTGGTTCGCCGGTCGCACCAGGCTCACCGGATATGAGGTCAGCGCCGCCTCACGCGGGCTGGTGCTGTCCAAGGACATTCTGGTCGTAGCGACGCTGGCATCGGCGATTGGTGCCGCCGTCGCAGGCAACAAGATGGCCTCGCAGCGAGCCGATGGCGACGTCCCCATGAACAGCCAGGGCAAGGTCTCCTCCCGCGCCAGTGGTCAGGAACAGGCGTTGGGCCGCCTGACCGATGGACTCGGCTGGTTCAATCTCGCTGCCGGCATCGGCGCGATCGCGGTGACAACGATCCTTTCCATGTCCGCCGGCAAATCCGCCCGCTGGTCCGCCGTCAGTCGATTCCTTCCCTAGAAATCCGGCCAAGGACATCCCCTCACCGGCCCCGCCGCTACAGACCGGGTGGCTGACGCGACACTACCGTAGGACGATAACGACCTCTTCTTTCGGAGCCACCCCTGCCGCAAAAACTCGACCGGCCCGTGATCTATGGCGTTTTCTGGCGTGCTCGCGACGGTGACGGGTCAGTCAGTCAGGCGCCAGATTTTGAATGACAGGTCGGATGCTTGATAGATCATCTTGATCGGTGGGTCGCGCAGCTGTTCGCTGTCGCCGAACGTGAGAGCGTAGCGTGCTCCCATGGCGCGGAACGCGGGATGGTCGGGGGCGGCGCGCACGCTCAGCAAGAGATAGTGCGGCTGGATGAAGGTGATCTCGCGGCTTCCCAGAGGGGCTTGTTCCAGCTTGACCAGCGCGTAGCGGTTGTACTTCGACCGTTCGGCACCAGTGGGATCCAGGGTGCGCCACAGGTCGAGCTGCGGATATTCATACACTCCGGAAAAAACGCGTGCGCCCATCACCGCCGCCACGATCCCCGGGTTCGGGTAATCCGGCCCACCGTAGGTCAGCCACAGGCTGGAATCCCCATCGCGCTGGGCGTCCTTGGCCAGCACGCCGGCAACGGCCCGACCCAGCTCACTGCCATCGGGTTCGGCGAACCCCACGGACAACGGATTGAAGAACCCCGACGTCAGCACCAGCGCAAGGATCAAGGTCGCGCCGAACAGCCGCGCCCGACCCAGAACCAGCAGCGCGCACACCAAGGCAATACTCAGGGACACTGCGGTCACTGTCGCGGGTAGTTTTCGCTCCGTCCCGAAGTACCCCGTGACCTGGTGAAACTTCATTCCCAGCAACAAGTACACCGCCGCGCACGAGACGAATACCACCAGGGCGTTCACCATGGCGACCCGGGCCCGCAGCGATTGGTGCCCCGCGACGGCGAGCAGTTGCATGGTGACGACGATGGACCCCAATCCAACCGCGAGCTGCGCACGAAATCCCTGCGCCCGTGACAGGAAAGTGAGCTCGGCGAGCCATTCTGGGAACCCGAATTCACCGAACACCACCAGCCCCACGATCACGGACAACAGCAGCCAGCCGCCGGTGGGGAAACGGCGGCGCAGGCGCGATGACACCAGCAGGCTGACCAGCACCGCGGGAAAGAGGAGGAAGAATCCCGCGGATTCGCTGCTGTTTGAATTGACGGGCGGTCGATCGATGGTGAGGTAGTTGTAGAATGCCGCAAACAAGCGCCAGGCCGGGCAATCGGCCCCGAGCAGTCGACGCTTGCCGGGGTAGTCGCTGTTGACGAAGGCCGCCAGCGCAGCGCCGGCGTCCCTGAGAAAGCTGCCCAGGACCACAGCGACGGCCACCAGCACCAGGATCGACCCGGCCAGACGAACCGGCCAGCGGTCCCGAAGGTCGATGATGTTGCGGTCGCGGATCAACAGGCCCGCGAGAACAGCAGCAAAAGCGTACGCCAGCGGGACCTGCCAAGGTGGATACAGTTGCATGGCGAAACCTGAAAGCGTGACGCCCAGAGCCGCCCCCGACACGAGGATCACCGCTCGCTTACGCGAGCAGACCAGGTGGTAGGCGCAGAACACAGCGAAGGCGCCGAACGCGGTGACGTGGGCCGGCCAGACAGACCAGCAGGCGACATACGCCGAGGTGCAAAACCACAGCGAGCCCAGCACGGCCAGCCTGGGGCGTCTGGGGAGCACCAATTCGAAGACGAGATACAGGGATACGAACCCAGAGAAGAGTTCCAGCCACCAGCTCCAGGCCAGGCCGCGCTCGCTCCCGAGCAGCAAGTAACCCCAGGTGAGGGGCCGCGCCACCGATGATAGATGTTTCACCGGTACCCAGGGCAACACCAGCATGTTCTGCCCGTTACCGATGTGGCTGTTGACCACCGGAAACCGCGGATGGTGGCTGAACTGCATCAGGGCCCACGGGGTCTCGTGCGCCCACTCGTCGGCGCGAATCCACCGTGGCGTGGCCAGCAGCCAGGGCCCCCACCGCTCCGTCTGTTTGCTGGTCATACTGGCCAGCAGCGGAGAGGCTATGAAGTGACTCATCGCCTCTCGCGGGGCCCAGGTCTGGGCGCCGAACGCGATCGAGGATCCATGAACACGGGCGGCGACCAGCCCAACAAAGAGGAGGCTGACAACGATCAGCAGACGCGTACGGAAGGTGAGCCGTGAGATGCGGGCGAGCGTACATGCTGCTTCTACGGCGGGCAATCATCGGCCCGGAGCGCGCCGTGCCGCGCTTGACCAGGAATATTCCCTGGCGGAACATCCGCGACGTGTATCGCGATCACAAGATCTGCGTGGCGATTCCCGCCTACCGGACGGAGGCCACCATCCTGGAGGTCATCGAGGGGCTGCCGACGTACGTCGATCAGGTGATCGTGGTTGATGATGCATCACCGGATGCAACCTGGGAGAAGCTGCAGCGCTGTGCTGACCCGAGATTGACTGCCCTTCGCCACCAGGCGAACCAGGGTGTGGGGGGGGCCATGCGCACCGCCTTCCGCAAGTCTCTGGAGATCGGCTGCGACGTCGTGGTCAAAGTCGACGGTGACGGGCAGATGGAAGCGGGGCGGATCGCTGACTTGCTGGATGCCATCATTGATTGTCCCTGTGACTACGCGAAGGGAAACCGTTTTCTGCACCGAGAAGCGCTGGCGACGATGCCACGCCGCCGTCTGATTGGAAGCATGGCCTTGACCTTCCTGACCAAGATGGCTTCCGGTTACTGGCACATCTTCGATCCGCAGAACGGATTCATGGCCTGTCGCGCCTCGGTGCTGGCGCGCCTGGAGCTCGATCACATCGCCACCGACTACTTCTTCGAAAATGACATGTTGATCCACCTCAACATCCTGGCCTGCCGCGTGGTGGATGTGCCCATGCCCGCCCGTTACGGCAACGAGGTGTCGTCCCTGCAGATCTCGCGGGTCCTGCTGACTTTCCCCATGCGGCTGTTTCGCGGCTACTGGCGGCGCATCTATGCTCGCTTCGTGGTCAGGGATTTTTCGCCCATCGCCCTGTTCCTTCTCGCCGGTCTGCCGCTGACATTGTGGGGCGTGGGATTTGGTGTTTACGGCTGGGTAGAATCGTGGAGATCGGGCGTGGTCGCGTCCACCGGCACGGTCATGTTCGCCGCGCTGCCCTTGATCCTGGGATTTCAGCTGCTTCTCCAGGCTATCCTGCTCGATATCCATTCCACCCCGCGATGACGAGGGCCGCTTGTTGGGTATGTTCCGCGGCGACTCGTCCCTACTGGACCGACTCGGCGCTGACGGTCGTGGAATGTGGGGACTGCGGACATCTCCTGGCGGCTCACGCGCCACTGCCCGCGGAGGCGGCGGCGGGGGACTACCACCTCTCATACGACCAGGAGGGCTTCTTGAGCTCGCTGGCAACCACCCGCAAGCGGCAGGCGGACCGGATCCTGGCTACACTCGAGCGGGTCTCCAGCGCGCGCTCTCTCTTCGACTTCGGCTGTGGCCGCGGTTGGTTCCTGGAAACCGCGCAAAGGCGCGGCTTCCGGCCGATCGGGGGTGGCGACGTTTCCGCGCTGGCGGTCGCCCTGCTGCGCAAGCGAAATGTTCCCGCTGTCACCCTGAATGGCTCAGGGGTCCTGACGCCGATCGATTTTCAGGAGCTGGGCTTCATTCCCGAGATCATCACCTTCCTGGACGTGATTGAACATTTCGACGGTGATCTATCCGGACAAATGGGGGAGTGGCTGGCCAGTCTACCGAAGACCGTGGCCTTCATCGTTTTCAAGGTCCCCCTGCGTGAGGGCGCCGTGTTTGCGGCGGCTTCCCTGGCCCGCCGGGTCGGCGTGCCCGGGCCCGCCCGCCAGCTTTTTCAAACCGGGACCTCCCCCCCACATCTTCAGTATTTTAGCCGCGACTCGCTTGATCGTTTCGTCAGAGCCGTGGGTCTCCGTACCGTCAAGGTGTTCGATGATCTGGATTTCGAGGTGGATTCTCTGACCACCCGGGCGGCCGACCTGAAGTATTTCCCTCGGCCGATGGTCAGCGTGGCGGGCGCCGCCCTGGCCGCCGTGGCCCGCAGAGTTGGCCGGCTGGATACCCGCGTGATCATCGCCGCGCGATAGTGGCAACTGGAGCGCTACGGCGTGGCCGCCGAGGGCAGTCAGTCCTGACCGATCAACCGCCGAAGGTGATAACCGTCTTCCCATCGCCGGGCTGGCGTTCAAGCGCCTCCGCCCACCGGTCGAGTGGAACGCGCCGGGTGATGATGCGGTTCAACCAGTCGGCGTCCACGCGGGCCAGGGCCTCGGCCGCCTGCTGATAGTGCCAGCGGTTGGCGTTCACCGACCCGAACACAACGTTGTTCTGCAGGACCAGCTCCCGATTCAGCCATAAAAGCGGGCAATATCCCAGGTGGCGGAGGCGACAGAATCTCCCTATCTCCTACATGAACTGTCCAGGCTTCGGGGCTTGTTCTCACTGACCTCGCTGGAGCGCAGTGCGCGGCCGATGTCAGGTGACCTGCAACGTGCGGGGCAGGCCAAAGCAGGGAAACACGGTGCTTTCGAAGCGGGTCATGGCCCCGATGCTGTCTCCGGCCAGCGTGACGGCCACCAGGCCGAAGGGGTGGCTGACCCCGCTGCCGTCGCGCAGGTAGGCCCCGAAGGCGGGCTGGCCGTTCGCCCGCGTCGGCACCAGATCGAACCGGCGGCCAGCGCGGAAGATGAGCCCGCAGAACCGGGCCACGGCGTCGCGCCCCTGGTACTCGAACGGCATTGGCGGCATCGACAGGAAGACGTCGTCGGTCAGCAGCGCCACGACCGACCGGATGTCCGAGGCCTCGTACGCGCGGACGAACTTCGCCACCACAATTTCCTCGGCGGGGGAGTGCGCCGGCGGTGGGGCCGACGCCTCTGACGCCCCCTGCCGCTCCTGCAGGGTGGCGCGCGCCCGCTTCAGCGCGCTGGTCACCGACTCGACGGTGGTGTCCAGCATCTCGGCCACCTCGCTGGCCTGAAAGCCCAGCACCTCGCGCAGAATGACCACCGCCACCTGCCGCGGCGGTAAGCGCTGCAGGGCCGTCACGAACCCCAGCGAGATCGACTCCGCCCGGTCGACCCGCGCATCGGGGCCGGGCAGCGCGCCCGGCGCCTGATCCAGCAGCGCGTCCGGGAACGGCTCGAGCCAGACCACCTCGCCCAGTTGCGTCGGCTCGGGCGGCTGAACGCCGTGTACGTCCCAGGCCTTGGCGGGGCGGCGGCTGGCCGAGCGCCGAGCGTTGAGACAGCGGTTGGTCGCGATGCGATACAGCCAGGTGCGGACCGACGCGCGCTCTTCGAACCGGTCGATCGCTTGCCATGCGGACAACCAGGTGTCCTGCAGGGAGTCCTCGGCGTCCTGAAACGAGCCGAGCATCCGGTAACAGTGCACCTGCAGCTCTCGGCGGTGCGGTTCCGTCAATTCGCGGAAGGCGTCCACGTCTCCGCCGCGCGCCCGCGCCACCAGATCGTCGTGCATCACGCCAGTATAGACACCGGCGCCGGCGCGAACTGGGCGGTGGGCCGGCGCATTTCACGACCGCCCAGTTCCGGCGCCCGCCGGTGTCAGCACCGGTGAAAGGGGCAAGAACATGATGCTGAAGAACAAGGTTGCGGTCGTTTACGGAGCTGCAGGGGAGATCGGCGGTGCCGTCGCCAGGGCCTTCGCCCGCGAAGGGGCGCTGGTCCATCTGACGGGGCGCGCGCTGGCGGGGGTCGAGACGGTGGCTCGCGAGATCGTCGCCGCGGGGGGCGCCGCCGAGGCGGCGCAGGTCGACGCGCTGGACGAGAGGGCCGTCGACGCCCATCTGCAGGAGGTGATCGAGAAAGCCGGTCGCGTCGACATTTCGTTCAACGCGATCGGCCTCAGCGAGCCGGGGATTCTGGGGATCCCCCTGATCGAGCTGGAGACCGAGCGGTTCGCCCGCCCGGTGGTGGCCTACGTGACGTCGTACTTCCTGACCGCGCGGCTGGCGGCGCGCCTGATGGAGCCGAACAGGTCGGGCGTGATCATGACGGTCTCGTCGCTGCCGTCGCGGATCAGCGGCCCGCTGCTGGGGGGCTACAGCGCGGCGATGGCCGCCAAGGAGGCGCTCACCCGGAGCCTGTCGCTGGAGCTGGCGCCGCACGGCATTCGCGTGGTCGGGTTGCGGCCCCACGCCATCCCGGAGACCAGCACCATGCAGCGCGTGTTCAACCTGAAAGCCGCCAAGATGATGAGCTGGGAGCAGTGGCAGCAGGGGCTGGCCAGCCGCACCCACACCGGCCGGCTCAGCAACCTGGCCGAGGTCGCGGGCGCGGCGGTGTTCTTGGCGTCCGACCAGGCGCGCGGCCTCACCGGGACCACCGTCAACCTGTCGCTGGGCGCGCTGGACGATTGAACGCCGGCGCGGGCGGGGCACCCGGGGTCAGCCGTGCCCACTCTCGGTTTGAGTCGTCGCCGCCGCCACTGTCGCGGGCTGGCGATCGCCTAGCCGCCTGTCAGCTCTGGGCGGCGGCGGGCCCGCGGGCCTGGGCTGAGCATGCCGCTGCGATCGCCAAAGTGACGACGAGACAATGTGGTTGACGAGCGCGTGGCGCAGACGCAATTTGCCCACTGGGCTGCGACGCCGCAATTCAGCGATAGTGGCTGCCAGGTCGTCGACGACGATGGCCGCCAACGACACCCGCCCAGAATCAGGTTCGGATCAGGCGACGCACGACCGCGAAACCCGCCACGCTCACCACCAGAACCCCCAGCGCCCAGGGGGTCAACCGCCGCGGTGCAGGCGCGGTGGCGGCGGGCAGGTCGCGGCGAAGGGCGGCAACGTCATCCTGTCGAAGGTGTGCCAGATCAAACAGGGGCGATCGCAAGGTATTGGTCATGTGGCCTCCTGGCGGATGTGGGTCTGACCATGGGTTCGCACAAGGTGCTCCCGGCCAAGTCGCTGGCACCCCTCAGGGCTTTCGCGTCTTCCGGCGGCGGGGCGACGCCGGTCGGCCCGGCGTCTCTGCGGGAGGAGAGGCAGCGAGGCTGGCGGCCAGCTTCTTCGGGGCTTGCGCGCGATAGCTCTCGTCGATCCATTCCTTCAGCAGCGCGACCGGTGGCGTCTCTCCCTCCGGAAAGGTGGCCGACACCCATCCGCTCTTGCCGAGGCCATAGCCCGTGGGTGCGGTGAACGGCAGCATCAGGGCCAGGTCGTTGGACCGCGGCAGCTTGCAGGAGATGCTGAAGGGCTCCCCCTCCACGCTCAGATAGGCGAAGGTCTTGTCCTTGACCGCCAGATCCAGGTGCCCGGGCCATGGACTCTTGGTATGCGTGCCCGGGTAGTTCAGGCCGAAGGCGCGGAGTTCCTTCAACACGCTGTCGCTGTTTCTCTTTCTGCCGTTCGCCATGGTCCGTGGTCCCTCCTGCGGGCGTTAGCGATCACATCACCGCTTCGCCGGGTTCATCACTATCTTGGCCCCGCGATCTGGATCAAGGGCCCGGCCTGGCTAGCTGCGAGTGAGCTCGCCCGGCGCGGTGGAGCGCCGACACAAATAGGGCGATCACCGGCTTTTCACCCACGCGATCTTGGCTCTGGGGCCAGATAATGGCCATCGTAAAATTCGCCGTGCCTACCAAGGCGTTGATCGTCGAGCACTTCGGTCAAAGCCCATCGAAAGCATGGGCCGACATGGAGAAGGCTTGCCATCTGCTGAGCGACAATTACATCTCCCCATCGGCGACAATGAGATCGCCCCATCCAGTGCAGCGACAGTGTGGTCTGAGACTTCCTTCCCGCGAAGCGGACGGTGGGCAAGTATCGCCTCGAAGCCTGCGGCCAACCGCCTTTGCCACCTTTGCCACCTTTGCCACCTCTGCCGCCTCTGCCGCCTCTGCCGCCTCTGCCGCCGTCGCGCTGTTGACCGGGCGCTCGATCTGAGGTCAGTGAGAACAAGCCACGAAGTCTGGCTGGGTCACGTCGCATTTGTCCGAGATGTAGAGATTCTATCGCCTCCGCCGCCTGGCATCTTGCCCGTTTTCACGGCTATTGGGCGGCGGGGGAAAGAACGTCGCGCGTGCTTCCAGGTGTAGGTGGTCCTGGTGGTCGGCGTCGTCATCCGGCGTCACGATCACCCGGAATGCCGGGTGGAGTTTCAGTCGGCAGGCGAGCTGTCGCAGGAGGCGTCCTTCGTGGGTGGCGGGGTGACCAACACATGCCTCCAGCGCGCCCGAATCCCGATCCAGACCGCGCCACAAGCCCACTCCGCGCTCGAACTTCTGGCGCACGTCGTACTCACCGAAGATTCCGCGAATGGTATGCACATCGATGGCGAGTCCGTACGCGTGGCCGGATGGCTCGGTCGAGCCGCGTCGGGTCCGGTGATCGAACGCCGCCGAGAAGGCCAGCGCAGTGACGCCGAGTTCCTGGAAGACACCACCTGCCTTCGCCAGGGCTGAGGCCAGCATGCAATCCATCACCGCGGCTCGCCGCCCGCGGGCCACCAGCGCGACCCCACCGATGGGCCCGGTGATCTCGACCGGCGTGCGCATACCTCCCGCGGCTGAAGCCGTCTTGTAAGGGATCGCCTGGTCGTCCAGCTGCCGCAGACAGGCGAGGTCCCGGTTCCCGTCTTGTGCAGCTGGTTGCTGGACGCGCGAGGCATCAACGGGCGCGGCCTTCGGTGCGCTCGGGTGCTCCGATGCCCCGGTGCATGCCCCGAGGGCGGCGACGAGCTGACAGGCGAGCAACCCCGCGCCGGGCCTCCGTCCCCATCGCATTCTCGACCTTGGCATTCGACCCGCTCTTCTTCTTGTTCATTCTGCCTGGCGGCCCGGCGCCGTCCAGGGCCAGTCGGCGCCTTCCCATGACACGTCGGCACCGCTCGAGAGTCCTAATGCTGTTCTGACGAAGAAGGCGAACCTTCCACTGCCGCCAGATGACACAAAAGAGAGCCCCCGAAGGACGTGCCGGGCTCTCTCTTGCGCTGGACGGTTACAGCTTCTGGTCGGAGGGGTCGAGGCCCTCGGCTGACGGTGGGGCGGAGGCCCTTTCCTATTCACGGTGCTTCTTGCGCACCAGCTTGGTCACCGAGGCGGCGGCGCGCTTGCGCCTCCGGGCTGCCTCGGGGTCGTTCCGCCCGGTGGCAGACTCCTGCTCGCCCCGCAACTTCAGATAGGACGCCACGCGCTCGGGCGGCAAGTCGCCACGCCTCAGCGCCACCACCACCGCGCAACCAGGTTCGTTCTGGTGGCGGCAGTCGCGAAAGTGACACTTCGCCGCCACGACGGCCACATCAGCGAAGCTGACCTCCAGGCCGGCACCGGCGTCCCAGAGCTGCAGCTCGCGGATGCCCGGGGTGTCGATGACCAGGGCGCCGCCACGCACCCGGAACAGCTGTCGCTGGGTGGTGGTGTGGCGACCCCGGCTGTCGGACGCCCGCACCTCGCTGGTGCGCAACACTTCCTGTCGCAGCAGGGCGTTGACCAGCGTCGATTTGCCCACGCCCGATGAACCGAGCAGGGCGATGGTCTGCCCGCTGCGCAGAAAGGGATCCACCGCCCGTAGCCCCTGCTCAGTGAGCACCGACGTCGCGACCACGGCGACGGACGGCGCAATGGCCTGCACCTCCGCCTCGCGCGCCGCCAGGTCAGACGCGGGGCAGAGATCCGCTTTCGTCAGCAAGACCACGGGCCGCGCACCGCTGGCGGCGGCGACGGTCAGATACCGTTCCAGACGGCGCAGGTTGAAATCACCATCGAGGCCCATGGCGATGAACACCGTGTCGATGTTCGCCGCCAGCACCTGCTCCACGTTCTCAGGCCCGGCCGCGCGGCGAGAGAACTTGGTGAGCCGCGGTAGCACCGCACAGACGCACGCCAGACCTGCAACGGTGGCGGTGGCTTGCTTCGATCGCAGCGCATCGTGGCCAACCGCCGGCGGTGGCGCCGGCATCGGCATCGGCATCGGCGTCGGCATCGGCATCGGCATCGGCATCGGATTGCCGGCTGCCGGCTGCCGCCGCAGGGCCACCCAGTCGCCGACACAAGGCAGCTCCGCTCCGGCGGTCGCCGCGCGGCGTAGCTGGTTGTCCAGCTCGGCGGCCAGCTCTCCGCGCTCGGTGGCGACGGTGTAGCGACCCCGCTGCTGGACCGCCACCCGGCCGGGGATCACTTCGCCGGGTAGCGTCAGCGCCCGGAAGGCACTGACGAACGGCTCTCTCCAGCCCAGCTCAGCAAGCGAGGAGGGCAACTCCGACGCGGAGGCCCCATCATGTTCGACATCAGACAGCAGGAACTCCCTACCGTGAGGTTTCCTGGGGCGGATCGCCCCAGAATTGCCCAAGGTGTGGCGAAGGTTAAGTGCTCACCGGTCTCAGAACCAGTTCCTGCGTGCGTTCGCCCGGAATGTTCAGCGCTGTCTGGTGAGGGAGCGCAGCATAATGTGCATCCGCCGAGACAATATCGTCCTATTTGCCTCCGAAAAGTCACTAATGGACGCATTATCTTGGCTAATCCAGTTGTACGCCGCGTCAATTGCAGACATTTTGACTGGTCCTACAGTCACCTACCATCAAAACATGCTCGACATCCGCATTGTAGTCACCTAGGATGGGGCCTCCACTTGGAAGGAGCTTTCTGGTGTCTACATCTCGAATCTCGATCCCGCCACCCCGGCCCAACATGCCTGCGCCCACCGTTGCCAAGGCGCCCAGCCCGTCACCAGCCCCCGCGAAGTCTGGCCTGGCGGCGGTCGCCCCCACCGGCGCGGAAAAGTTGATCCGCTGCCTGGAGCGCGAAGGGGTCGAGCACATCTTCGGACTTTCCGGTGGCGCTGCCATGCCGATGTTCGATGCGCTGGTCGATTCCAAGATCAAGCTGATCCTGGTACGCCACGAGCAAGGCGCCACGCACATGGCCGATGGCTATGCGCGTTCCACCGGTAAACCGGGCGTGGTGCTGG
>JBDSME010000237.1:0-7235 GCA_039916065.1 Polyangia bacterium | reverse complement strand
CCTTTATCCTCTCCCCGCTCCGCGGGGCGAGGACAAACAGCTTCCGATATCGCGCACGGCGGCTCTGCCCAGGAGCGCTTCCAGCAGCTTTCCGTGATTGATTCTATTTCGGCCGCGGTGCACTAGTGCCTCGCCCTCGCGCGAAATCCCGTCTTCAGGCGACGGGGGCGCCAGTCCAAGCACCGGGAGGCGCGGCTTTGCCGCGCCGGCGTCGCCGTTAACGGGGAGGGCCCGCGGGAGGGCGAGCCCTCCCGCGAGCGGCGAAGCCGCGTTAGATGATCTCGAAGTAGCGGGCCAGCTCCCAGTCGGTGACGGCCTTGGCGAACTGCCGGCACTCCCACAGGCGGGTGGCGGCGAAATGCTCGACGAACGCCGGGCCGAACAGCGCCGCCGCCAGCTCGGATTTTTGGAAACGCAAGGTGGCCTCGTGAAGGCTGCTCGGCAACACCGGCGCGGCGTCGTCGGCATAGCCGCTACCGGTCACCGGCCCCCTGGGCAGTCGCAGCTTGTGCTCGATTCCGTACAGGCCACTGGCCAGGGCCGCCGCCATCGCCAGATAGGGATTGCTGTCGGACCCGTTGACCCGCGTCTCCAGGCGGGTGGATTTGGCGCTGCCGGCGATCACGCGCAACGCGGTGGTGCGGTTGTCCAGGCCCCAGTTGACCCGCGTGGGCGCCCAGGCGCCTTCCACCAGGCGTTTGTAGCTGTTCACCGTCGGTGCGAACAGGGGCAGGATGTCGGGCAGGCAGTGCATTTGTCCGGCCAGATATTGTTCGAACAGCGGGCTGATCTTGTGGGGGTGTCCCGCGTCGAAGAACACGTTCTCCCTCTGGTCGTTGTCCCAGAGGCTTTGATGGATGTGCCCGCTGCAACCGGGTAGGTCGGCGTTCCACTTCGCCATGAACGAAGGCATGATTCCGAACCGCTGTCCGATCTCCTTGGCGCCTGTCTTGAACAGCACGGCGCGATCGGCCGCCTCTACCGGGTCGGAATAGAGGATGGCCGCCTCGAACACGCCCGGTCCCGTTTCGGTGTGTAGCCCCTCGATGGGGACTCCAAAGGCACCCATCTCGTCGAACAGCGCGTTCACGTAGGGCTGGTTCTGCGCCATTCGGATCAGGGAATAACCGAACATTCCGGGCGACAGCGACTGGAGCTGGGTGTGGTGCTTGGCGGCCAGTGACTGCGGCGTCTCCCGAAAGTTGAAGAACTCGTATTCCAGGGAGCCCAGGGCGGAGAAGCCGGCGTCGGCCAGACGGGCCACCACGCGCTTCAGGAGCTGTCGGGGGCAGATGGGCAACGGCCCCCCTTTGTCGTCCTGAAAATCTCCCAAGAAGAAGGGGACCGCGCCGTCCCAGGGCACCTCGCGAAAGGTGGACAGATCGAGGCGTGCCACCACGTCGGGATACCCGGTGTGCCACCCGGTGTAGCGGGCGTTGTCGTAGCAGAGATCGCTGGCGTCCCATCCGAAAACCACGCTGCAGAAACCGAATCCGCCTTCGACCGCGGACAGGAACTTGTCCTTGTGGATGTACTTGCCGCGCATCACGCCATCGATGTCGGTGATCGCCACCTTCACCTTGCCTGCCGGCGATTGCTTCACCCGCTCTACCGCTTCCCGTGCACTGACGTTTGCTTTGGCCATCGTTGGACTTTACTGCGGCGCGCCGCCCGCCGCCCGCCGCCCTCCGCGCGCTGCCCGCCGCGCGGTGCGTCGGGGGGGGGGGGCGACCCGCCGGCGCGGCCCCCGCCCCCGCCCGCCCTGACCCGGCAAAGGGTTCACCCGCTACTGTCGATGTGAGTAAAGTCATGCAGAGGGGCGGTATATTTGATGGCTGCTGATCGGCGGCGCGTTCCGTTACACGTGGTCCCGGCCGGCGGCCGCGAGGATCCGAGCGACGCGGAGCTGGCGTGTGCCCTCATGGCGGGGGAACCGTGGGCCACCGCCACCACCTGGAATCGATTTGCCCCCACGGTCTACGGTATTGCCAGCCGGGCGCTCGGGCATGACTCCGAGGCGGAGGACGTCACCCAGGAGGTTTTCTACCGCCTGTTTTCGCGCATCGGCACCCTGAAGAACCCAGAGGCCTTTCGCAGTTTCGTGGTCTCGTTCGCCATCCGGATCGTGAAGTGGGAACTGCGCCGGCGGCGCGCTCGCCGCTGGATGCTGTTGTCCGATTCGGACCGGCTTCCCGAAGTGGCGGGGCCGGACAACGACGCCGAATCGCGCCAGGTGCTGCGTCGTTTTTACGCGGTCCTGGATGGGTTGACCGCCCGCGAGCGGCTGGTATTTGCGTTGCGCCACCTCGAATCCATGACGTTGGAAGAGATCGCCGCCGCTCTGCGGATCTCGTTGTCGACTGTCAAACGAACCCTGACGCGGGCCGGGGAGCGGGTGACGGAGTGGATCGAGAAAGACAGTGATTTGAAGACCTACTTCGAGGGGAAACAGGGGGACCTATGAGCGTAACTGGTGGAGAGAGTGTGGGGTTGGCGGCGCCGGTGGCAGCGGCGGTGGATCTGGCGCGGGTGTCGTCTGTCCCCATGACGTCGATGCAACGCATGGAAGGACTGCGCCGGGTGAGTGCGCGCCTGGAGCGCCGGGGACGTGGTCGTGCCCTGACGCTTGGATTGTCCCTGCTGGGGACGGGGGCGGTGGCCGTCGCTGTCCTGTCCTTCATGAGGATGGGAAGCGTCGGCGATCCCGGGACGCGGGCCATCTCCTATTCCATCGAGGGCGGCGAGATCGGCGATGGTGGTTATATTCGTTCGTCCGGGCCTGCCGGATCGCTGTTGCGGTTCGATGAGGGGACGGAGGTGCGGTTGATGGCGGGGGCGCGTGGACGCTTGAGCTCCGTTGACCACCACGGGGCCCGGTTTGCCATCGAGGAGGGTGAGGCGGAGGTCAAGGTGATTCCGCGGCGGGATGCCCAGTGGTTGGTGGACGCCGGTCCCTTCCTGATCACCGTGCGCGGCACGGTGTTCACGGCGGCATGGAACGGAGCCACCGAGCAACTGGACCTTCACATGAAGAAGGGCCTGGTGTCGGTTACGGGGCCGCTGGCCAACGGAACGATGGCGGTGCGGGCCGGGCAGCATCTCTCCGTCAACATCAAGCAGCACGAAGTGCTACTGCGCGAGGCCAACGATTCCGAAGTGATACCAGAGGGTGGTATCGGTACCGCGGCCGCACCAGGCCTGGCGCCGGCCGCTCGCCCGGGTGCCGGCGGCGACCTGTCGTCCAGTCTGTCGCGTGTTCGCGGCGGGGCTGCGGCTCTCCGCGCCGGCGCGTCTCGCGCGCCCCGGAGTTGGTCGGCGGCGTTGGCCGGTGGCGATCTGGATTCGATCCTGAGGGACGCCGAGCGCCGCGGCTTTCGCCGCGCCATGGCCGAGGCCAGCAGCGAAGATCTTGCCGCCCTGGCGGACGCTGCTCGCTACCGCCGCCGCAATGAAATAGCGCGGCAGGCCTTGCTGACTGAACGGGCGCGATTTCCGCGGTCGGCGCGGTCGTCCGACGCCGCGTTCTTGCTGGGCCGCATGGAAGAAGGAAACGCGCGTGGCAAAGGCCGCGCCCGCGAAGCCCGGGCACTGGAGTGGTACGATGTTTACTTGAAGGAGGCGCCATCCGGCGCGTACTCATCCGAAGCGCTGGGACGAAAAATGATGGCGGCGGAACGCGTGCGTGGCGCGTTGGCGGCGCGACAGGTGGCGGAAGAATACCTGCGCCGCTTTCCCGGCGGGACCTATGCGGGCGCCGCCCGGGCGCTTCGCCATGTGCCGTGAGTCAGGGCGGCGGGCGGGGGCGCCCATCGCCGGGAATGCTGCCGACACTGTCGAGAGGGGCTGCTGTCAGGGAGCGAGCAGACCGGATGCCGCGCGCGCTGTGCACGGTGATGGCGACGGTGTCCGCCGTCTGGATGGTCTGGATGGCCGGCGCCATCCTGGCTCCGCGGGCCGCGCACGCCGCCACTGTGGTGCTGGTGCGCACGCCCCGGCCCAGCGCGGTCACGACGGAAGCCACGGTTCGCTTGCAGGGAGAGCTGGTCTCCGCGGGATTTTCCGTCAGGGTCATCGATCCACCGTCAGGTACTGACGTGCGCGCCGTGCTGGAGCAGGTGGCGGCGGCTCCAGACGTGCAGGCCGTGGTGGCAATCATCGGCCCCGGGTGGGAAGACACCTCGTCGAGGCGCGAGAAGAATTCAGCCGAGGTTTGGGTCATCGATCGGGTGACCGGAAAGACGGTGATGCGGCGGGTGCCGAACGAGCGGGCGCCGGGAAGGGGCGCGGAGGTGCTGTCCGTTCGTGCGCTCGAATTGCTGCGCGCCAGCTTCCTCGAGGTGGCGCTCATGGCCGCGGGCCGCCCCCCCAACGCGACGGCGCCCTCAGGCTCCCCGCCGTCACCGTCGCCGTCGTCGTCCCCGCCGTCACCGTCGCCGTCGTCGTCCCCGTCGTCACCGTCGCCGTCGTCGTCACCGTCGTCACCGTCGTCACCGTCGTCACCGTCGTCCCCGTCGTCCCCGTCGTCACCGTCTTCATCGCCTGCGCCGCTGGAAGTAGCGCCGCCTCCCCAGGAGGTCACGCGCTGGACCGACGCCGCGCTCAGGGAGGCAATGTACAGCCGAGGGGTTTCGACGTCGACGTGGTCGGTCGAGGGGGGCGGTTGCGTGCTGGGCAGCATGGAAGGATTCGCCCCCTCCGTGATGCCTCTGCTACGCGTGCAGCATGCGTTCGGAGATCATCTGCTTGGCCGCGTGACCCTGGCGGGCCTGGGGACCAGGACCCAGTTCACCCATCAGTTCACGGCGGTGGATGTCGCCCAGCAGTTCGGCCTGGTGGAGGGGGCCTTTCGCTGGCGGAAAAACAAAACCTGGCAGCCCTTCCTCTCGGCGGGCGCGGGGGCGCTGCACGTGACGGCCGCCGGCCAGCAGAGTCGGCCACCGATCGAGGCCATCACCAGGGAACGGTGGTCGCTGCTGGCGGATGTGGGCGGCGGCCTGCATGTTTCATTTCAACGATTCGAACTGGCGCTGGAGGGACACGCCCAGGCCGCCCAACCCTATCCCGTGATCCGCTTCTTGAACGAAGAGGTGGCGCGTGAGGGGCGTCCCACCCTGATCGGTTCGCTCACCTTCCTGGTTTGGATGTGACTGGATGAGCAGGTTCTGCGCGATGGTCACCGTGTTGCTGGCATCCTGCACCGCCGGACCGCTGGACGTGGTGGAGAACAGCTTGTGGCGTGGGCTGGTGGCGCACTGGTCCCTGGACGAGGCCACTGGAACCACGGTCACCGATGATTCGGGTAAGGACCATCACGGCACGTTGACGGGGGGGACGTGGATTGAGGGGAAGTTCAAGGGCGCGCTGCACTTCGAGCTCGGCAGTGAGGTCAGCGTGCTGGCGTTTCCGCCGGCCACGGAGCAGTGGACGGTGGCGCTGTGGGTGCGCCCGCCCAGCGAAGACCTGGGCGCCACGTACCTCACGCTGCTCAGCACGGAGGTGGTGTTCCACGGAGGCTGGGAGATGAACGTGCTCCTGGAACCGAACAGCCGGCTCTATCAGTTCAGCTATTACCTCGGGCCCAAGAAGTCCGACTACTACACCCACAATTGCGCGTGCGTGGTGGGGCAGCAATGGACCCACCTGGCTGCCGTGGTGGATGGGGCTGCCGGCACACTGGACTTTTATCGCGACGGTTTACTGGACGCGACGGCGTCGATGCATCCGGCCACTTCCCCCGCCGGCCCCCGCCTCATCCTGCCGGGCAGCAGCACGCTATTCATGGGACGCTTTCTGGCCCCGGACCCAGAGGAGATGCCGCCCGAGTTCAGGCGGTTCAAGGGTGATCTCGACGATGTGGCGATTTACGATCGCGCGCTGTCCATCCACGAAGTGGCGGCGCTCGCGCAGGGGCCGGTTCCTCCGCGCCACTGATCGCGTGGGTACATCAGGGACCACGCGCAACAGGAATTCCCGGAAGTCGCGACACCGGCGCGCCGGTTTCGCTTCACCCCGGCGTGGTCGTTCAAATTCATCTCGGCCACTCCCTCGCCCTGGAAAACCGATCGCCCCAGCAGCCGCTGCGCTACCTGATCGTCAAGGCGCGCTGACCTTCCGAGCAAGATGGCACGCGACGGGATCGAGACGCCCTTGTCATGATGGTCTGCTCTCGCCGCAGGAATCCACGGATCGGCGTGCTCCCGGCGGGCTCCAAGGACTTGACGGGATGGGGTTCTGGGGACGGGTCCTGGCGGTCCTGGAATTGCTTGAAATGGCCATACGCCCATGCCTGAACAACCACAGCCCAACGCACTGGTGTCCGCTGGTAGGGCTGCTGTCTTCGTCCACCTGACGCTTGCGCGGGTGGCGCTGCTCTCGCTCCTGCTTGTCGGTTGCGGCGGTGGGCGGAGCGGGGTCGGGCAGCCCAATGACGGCGGTGGGGGGCGGGACGACGCCTCCGGCTCCGGTGGCCGCGCGGGGAGTGGGGGCGGTGGGAGCGCCGGCAGCGGCGGCTGGACTGGGGGCGGCGGGCGCCCCGGCAGCGGCGGCAACGCGGTCGATGCATCCGGTTCCGGCGGCGGCGCCGTTGACGCCGGGCTGCCGGACGCCGCCGCCGACAGCGGTCGGGATGCCGTCCGCGACGGCGGCGATGCCGACGGGCGCGACGGTGCGACCGCCGACGGCGCGAGCGCCACGTCCTGTCCGGTGACCGCGTCGCGCGGCCCGGCGGTCACAGCCGACGCGTGCAGAATCACCGCCACCACCATCGACGCCGCGTCCATTTGCGGGGCCGGGGCGGTCTGCCCACTCAGCGCGGCGCACACGCTCAAGTGTCAGGGGTACAACTATGGGCCGTGGCTGGTTCCTTCGGGCGCGGCGGGGGCGTCTATCTTGCTGGCCGGCAGCGGCGCCGTCGGCATCTCGGGGACTGCCAGCCACCTGTTCACGATCGGGACGGGAATGGCGCCCCGGGTCGACGACGTTCCCGGGCTGACGACCCTTATTAGCGCTCTGGCGGTCGACGGGGCCGGCACGCGCACGATCTTCGCCGGCGAGATGCCCGGTATCTGGCGCGTGCGCGAGACCGCGGGGGGCTGGTCGAGCGACGAGATGACGCTGGTGAGCGGCTCGGATCTTGCGCTGGTGAGCGCGGGGCGAGCCATCGACGAGACGCACGCCTTCGCGGCCTATCACAACCTCAGCGACTACACGCCACGCCTGGTGGCGCGCGAAGGATC
>JBDSME010000236.1:0-3237 GCA_039916065.1 Polyangia bacterium | reverse complement strand
GCCTGCAGCGCGGGTTCGATCAGATCCAGCAGCGACGTCCACTGGGAGAACACCAGCGCCTTGTGTCCGTCGGCGGCGGCGTTGGTCAGCGCCTCCATCAGGGCTTCGACCTTGGACGAGCTGGCGGCCTGCTGGCCTGGCACCAGGGCCGGATGACAGGCCGCCTGGCGCAACCGCAACAGGGCTTCCAGTGCCGCCAGCACGCTGCCACCGCCGTCGAGCAGCGCCACCACCTCGGCGCGCGAGGCAGCGCGCACGGCATCGTAAATTCCCCGCTCGCGTTCATCCAGTGTGATGCGCAGGACCGCGTCGGTGCGCGGCGGCAACTCGGGCGCCACCTCGCGCTTGAGCCGCCGCAACAAGAACGGCCGCAGCCGATCGCGCAGCGCCTGCGCGGCCCCGCTCTCCCCCTCGGCGATGGGACGACCATACCGGTCGTCGAAAGCACGGCGCCCTCCCAGCAGGCCCCGGTTGGTGAAGTGGGTGAGGCTCCACAGCTCTTCCAGACGGTTCTCCAGCGGCGTCCCGGTGAGGGCGATGCGCAGCTCCGCGGACAACGCATAGGCGGCGCGCGCCGCCTGGCTGTCCGGATTCTTGATCGCCTGGGCCTCGTCCAGGATCACAGTGGCCCAGGAGCGCGCCGTGAGGCGCTCCGCGTCCAGCCGCAAGATGGCGTAGCTGGTCAGGGTGACGTCGGCTTTGTCGTCGAGCTGCCGTCCCGGCCCGTGGTACAGCGACACCTTCAAACCGGGGCGGAAGCGCGCGATCTCCGAGCGCCAGTTGGCGAGCACGCTGGTCGGACAGACGATCAGCGCCGGCGCGGTGACCGCACACAGCGCCTCCAGCGTTTTGCCGAGGCCCATGTCGTCGGCCAGGATGCCGCCCAGACCGGCGCTGCGCAGGAAGGCCAGCCAGTCCGCCGCTTGCCGTTGATAGGGGCGCAGCGTGGCGGTGAGGTCGGCCGGTAGGGGCGCCGGCGGTAGTCTCTCGAATCCAGCGGCAAGGGTGGCAAGCCGGTCCAGTCCGGGCGGTGCGGGGTGCTCCAGGTGGGCGCACAGGGCCGCCAGCGCAGGCAAGGCGTGGTTGGCCACGCGGCCGTCAGCGGCGCGCGCCGCCATCAGGTCGGACAGATGCTGGCCATGCTTGGCCAGGAAGTCCTTGGGCAGCGATGCCCAGCCGCCACCGTCCAGGGGGACCAGGCCGAAACCTTCCTGCCAGGCGCGCAGCACCGCCGCCGCGTCCACCGTCGCCGTCTGATCGCGTTTGCCACCAGGCAGCGGTTCGGCCCCTTCCACCTTGAAGGTGAGCGTGAACCGGACGTCTGGCACGCCGCCTGGCGACGAGAGACGGGCGTCCACGTTCAACTGCGGCACCAGCCGGGCCTTGCCTCCCACCAGGCGCGCGGCATCGCCCACCATATCTCCGCGCCAGCGGCGCAGCTTGTCGGCGAACTGCGCCGCATCGGCGCCCTCGAACGTGGCCCGCCGCCCCGGAATCAAATTCAGCTCGTCGCGCAGCTTGGTGACCAGCCGCCGCTCCGCCACCTCGTCGCGCACTGGAACCGCGCCTCCCAGATGCGTCATGCGCCCATCGTCGATGCGGACGGTGGCCGGCTGGCCGTACACCAGCGTCGGCAGCACGTTCAGCCCGGCTCCCACTTGTTCCAGCTTCAGCACCATGCGCGGCGGGACGTCGCGCACTATCGGTGGCACGCGCCGGGTGCGCACCTCGACCAGCATGCGGTTGGCCAACTCGGGCAGGATCTTCGTGGCCAGCTCGCCCATTCCCGCCGGCGGAACCACGCGCACCTGGGGCAAGTGCTGCAAGTACGCCCCGGTAAGCTCCAGCTCGGCCAGGCGGTGGATGGCATCGCCGGCCAGGGCCACCCCGGGCGCAATCACCTCGGTGATGCGCGGATCGCGCATGATGGTGATCAGCAGGTCACCACCCTCACCGCGCCCCCCAAACCCACCCTGCCCACCCTGCCCACCCTGCCCACCCTGCCTGTTGGCCCCGCGGTCGGACGCGGCGGCGCCATTCGGCGCATCGTCCTTCGGCGATCCCTGGCGCTCCGCGACCACGGCGCGTGGTCGCAACAGCTCCTCGGCGATCACCACCGGACGGCCGTCCAGCGTGACCTGCCGGGCGCCGATGAGCACCGCCAGCAGGGCATCCAGCTTGGTGGGCGGCAGCACCGCGCGCGCGCCGGTCTCCAGCAACAGGTCGGCGCGCAGGTCCGACTCCTCCAGGTGCAAATCCGCTGCCTCGGGGCGGTTGCGAAACACCGACAGCGTCACATCCAGCGGTACCTCCGTCATGCTGCCAGCGCCGTCGCCGCGCACCAGGACGCGTGTCAGGCGCAACCCGCCGTCGGCGCGAGCGAAGCGATAGGCGATCCGCGCCCAGGTGGCCGCGGCGGTGGGCAAGGTGCCGCCGCCGCTCTGTCCGGCCTGGGACAGGGAGATCGCGGCAGCCACGATGTGCTCGCAGGGGCGAACCCGCCCGGCACAATCGCAATCCCAGTCGAGCTCACCGGGGAGCAGCACCACCGTGGGCGCCACCGGCCGCCCCGGCGCCTTCACCCGCAACACCACCTCCTCGTCACTCTGCGATTCCACCGCCACCGCGTCGGCGCGCGACAGCTTCACGCCCGCCGACCAGATGCCGGCGGGCGCCGCCTTGCGGATGGCCTCGACCAGAGCAGCGGGGGCAGAACTCACGCTGCGAAATCTAACGCGGCTTCGGCGTTCGCGGGAGGGCTCGCCCTTCCGCGAGCGCATCCCCTTGCACTTGCCGGCCGTCGAGATGTCCGCCGATGAATTTCAGGTAGCGCCCTTCCGGAAAGACCGACAGCACGGGGTGATCAGGCCCCGCACCGTGACGCTCGTCGACGGTGAAGCGCCGGCCCGCGTCCGCGCAACCGGCCTCCACGGATTGGACGAACGCGGCTTCATCAACGTGGCTGGAGCAGGAGGCGGCGCAGAAGATGCCATCGGCGGCGACGACGGCGGCACACATCCCGTGCAAGCGTCGGTAGGCGCGCAAGGCATCGGGCAACGACTGTCGACTGGGCGCGAAGCTGGGCGGATCGGAGATCACCAGATCCCACAGCGTTCCCGATTGTCGTGCCTGGGCCAGAAACGCAAACACGTCAGCCACCACGAACTCCGCGTGGTCCACCGGCAGCTGGTTGCGCGCGAAGTTCCGCCGCGCCGAGGCGATGGCTCCCGCGGCGCT
>JBDSME010000235.1:0-5075 GCA_039916065.1 Polyangia bacterium | reverse complement strand
GTGGCCAACAAGATCGGCACCGTGGGGGTGGCCGCCGCCGCGTCGACCTTCGGAGTCCCCTTTTATGTGGCGGCGCCACGTACCACCATCGACCCCTCAACCTCGGATGGCACGCAGATCCCCATCGAACTGCGCCATCCCGACGAAGTGACCGCCCTGGCGGGGCGGCGCCTGGTCCCGCAAGGGGTGCGGGCGCGCAATCCGGTGTTCGACGTGACTCCAGCGCGGCTGATCGCCGCCATTGTGACAGACGGCGGGATTGTTAGCGCGCCGTACCGCTTTTGACGCAGGTCTCCGCCTTTGTCGATACGGGCGCATTGACTGACCCAGTAATATCGTTCAGGGTCTCTACCTGACTGATTAACGCGTACTGATCGCGTAATCGTTCGTGAAGGTAGGACAAAGTAGCTTGGTGTAGGGGCGGTTGAAGCGCGGTACGACCTTAGGACATTCAGCCGATCAGCCGTCTGCTTAATGCTGCTGTACCCGCCCGGAGGCGCCCCCCCATGTACACCGGTCCTCGTATCGCTTTTTGTACCGCCGCCGCCTGTCTGTTCACCGCCGCCGCCGTGGTGACAGGGTGCGGCGAAAATAGACCGATGGACGGCTTCGATGTGGAGGACGGGTCTCTTCGCGGTGAGCTGGCGATGTACATGGCGGACAACTCGGCCGACGCCTTCTATGCCTTGCGCGCGCCGTCTGGGGTGGAGCGGCGGCTGCTGTTCAGCGGCGACGTCTCCGATTTGGTACCAGGGACCGAGTTGAAGGTCTGGGGAACGGAGACCCCCGAAGGCGTGCAGGTGGCCTCATACCGGGTGGTCTCGCCCCCGATCGTGGAAACGACTTCCGCGCTGAGGGCCGGTGCGACGTTCCCGGATCGCGCCTTCGCCTTCGTGCTGGTGGATCTGGGCCGTGGCGTGAACGTCACCTCGGAGGTGGTGATGCAGCGGATGATCACTGATACCAACTCCATCCGGAACTACTATCTCTACGATTCTTACGGCAGACAGAACATCTCGGCACAGGTGTTTGGACCGATCAAGTACACCATTAGCAACTGCAACACGAGCGCGTTGACCAATGCGATCCGGCCGATACTCCCCAACACCTTCCAGCACTATCTCTGGTATCTCGGGAGCATGCAGGGCAACTGCGGCTGGTCTGGTCTCGCCACCTTGGGCACCGCCGCCAAACCCACGAAAGACACCTGGTACAACGCCTCCACGGGATGCGTGGTTCTGGTGCAGGAACCGGGGCACAACTTCGGCATGCAGCACTCGTCGTCGATCCGCTGCTCCGGCACGCCACTGGCTAACGACACCACCACCTGCACCGCGTCTGAGTACGGCGATCCCTTCGACCCCATGGGCGGCGGCTGCCGCCACATGAATGCCTGGCAGAAGACCTATCAGGGGTGGTTCGGCGGCTGCAACGGCGTCAACATCACCTCCAGCGGAACGTTCACGTTGCTTCCCTTCGAGATGAGGTGCGACGGCGCTCAGTTTCTGAAGATCAAGGCGCCCAAGACCCGCACCATCAGGCGTTCGGGCGGCGGAGGCTCGGCCACCACCGAGACCCTGGATTACTACTACGTCGAGCTGCGCACGCCCCTGGATTTCGACGGAACCCTGGGCGGCAGCGCCCTCACCCCGCGGGTGTTGTTGCACATCGCCAATGACCTGAAGGACTCCGCCGCGCGGGCGATTCACCCTTACATCATTGATATGACGCCAACGACGTCCACCTTCACGGACGCCGCGCTGGCGGTTGGACAAACGTACACCGACCCGGCGGGCGGGCTGACGATCACCGCGACGGCGGTCAGCGCCACCGAGGCCACCATAAAAGTCGATATGGCCAATGGCACGGGCGCCCCCACCTGTCTCGACGGTTCACCCTTTGCTCTACCTGGCCCGAGTGCTGACACGTGCGTCGCCAACACGGCAACGCCGGTGGGCACGGCCCCCCCGCCCGGCACCGGTGGGAGCGCTGGCAACGCTGGATCCCCGGGCACGGGCGGCGTCAACGGAGCCGGGGGGCGCGCGGGTACCGGCGGAGTCATGGGGACAGGTGGGCGACCGCTCGCTACCGGCGGGACTACCGGGAGCGGCGGGGCTGACACCACCGGGACAGGGGGAGCAGAGGTCCCCGGCACCGGCGGCGCCACGACCATTGCCGGCACCGGCGGCGCCGCCCAGGTTGCCCCCGACGGTGGCGGCCCCCCGCAGGGCGGAGTTGCGACGGGTGGGTCGACCGTGTCGCACGGGCCCGGCCTTGGGAACAATGACGTGGTGGTGGGCGGCTGTGCCTGTTCCATGAACACGGCTCCTCTGTCCGCCGGAACGCTGGTCAGCACGCTTGGTGCGGCGTTGTTCCTGTTGCTGGCGACGCGCCGGCGCGCCGTCCGCGTTCGTCGCGCGCGCCGCTGGTAACGTCCGGTGCGGCGGTGGCATGATGCGACCATGGCGAAGACTGTGGCGACGATGACCGGAGCTGGACGCATACACTGGGTTTGCCGCTTTGTGTTCTGCCTCGAAGTTTCGACTTGCCTCTTGGTGTCGGGATGCTCCGGGGGCAGCTCGGCTGCCCCGGCCGTCAACGACGCCGCTTCCGATGGCGCAACCGCCGCGCTGACTTGTCAGGACCTCCGCGTGCGCATCCGTGCCAACTGCACCAGCGAGGTCGATAAGGCGTGTGTGGACGGGCTCGTCGCCATGGCCACGCCCGCGGCGCAAATGGCCTTCCGGACCCTGGCCGCTTGCACGCTGCCATTCTGTGCCGCTGGTGACTTCTACTGTAGCTGCGAGCAACGTTGTTTCGGAGACGGGCATTGCCTACCAGAGACGGAGGCCTGCGCTGCCGGCGGCTCGGACGTAGTTTGCGACGAACTCTGTCACTGACCCCGTCGGTGACCCTTCCGGTGGAACTGTCGGTAGCGCCGTCGGCGCTATAAGCTCGGCGCCCCGTGGGTCTTCGCCCGGTGGTCGTTGTCGCGTTCGTGATCGCAATTGCGGGGGCGCCCAGCTCCGTCCAGGCGGAGCGCTCACGCCTGCGCCGCAAAACAACGCCGCGTTCCGCGCCGGTGTCTGCTCCTTCTTCCCCGGCGGCGACCGGACCAAAAGCAAACCGGTCGTTGCCCCGCGGTTCGGTTCCTTCGGTGCGCCCGACCATCAGCGCGCCCATGGATGTTCCGCCGCGCGCCGCTGTTGAGAGCACCAGCGCTTACCCAGTTCCCCCGGCGGCCGCCCCCGCTGTGCCGGCGTCGGAGTGGGCGTCGGACTCACAGGTCACCGACTCCTTGCCGCCGCCGCCCCGGTTGAACGCGGTCCGGGTGACCAGCCCGCCGCTGCTGGACGGCCGCCTCGACGACGACGCCTGGAAGCTTACCGCCGGGACGACGGAGTTCACCCAGCAGGGGCCCTACGATGGTGCCGCACCGACGGAGCGAACCACGTTGCGCGTCCTCTACGATGACCAGGCCCTGTACATCGCCTTCGATTGCCAACAGTCCCACAGCCCGGTGGAGGGACGCCTCACCCGTCGCGATGAGGATTCGGAGAGTGACTGGGTTTGGGTCCACCTGGACAGCCGCCGCGATGCGCGCACCGCCTATTTTTTCGCCGTGAACGTCAAGGGGGTGCTCGGCGACGGCATCATGCACGATGGTGCAACCACCAGCTTCGAGTGGGACGAGAACTGGGAAGCGCGAACGGCAGTCACCGCGCGCGGCTGGTCGGCGGAGATGCGCATCCCCCTGCGGGTGCTGCGCTTCACGCCGGGAATGGCCGTCCAGGATTGGGGGCTGTGGGCGTCCCGCTTCATCGCCGTGTCGCAGGAGAAGGATGATTGGCCACACATCCGCAGGGAGGTCGCCGCGCCCATCCCGTTTTTCGGACGGCTGGATGGCTTGCGCGAGCTACCACGCGGGGGGGTCATGGAGGTGCGCCCCTTTGTGCTGGGGCGGGGGCGGTACCGCACCGCCAACGACGCCCTGGTGAACAGGGGCGTGGATGGCGACCTGTCTGCGGGGCTGGATCTGAAGCTGCATCTCACCCAGTCACTGACCCTGGATGCCGCTCTCAATCCCGACTTCGCGCAGGTGGAAGCGGACCAGCTCATCTTCAATCTGAACAACTACGAGATTCAGTACCCCGAGAAGAGACCGCTGTTCCTCGAGGGAGCCGACCTGTTCACGACGCCCCTGGGGATCTTCTACTCGCGCCGCATCGGCAGCTCACCGGTGACGCCCACGCTGAACGCGGGTACCCTGGGCGAGACGCGGCGCCTTGTCGACGTGCCTGCCGCCGCGACCATCTACGGCGCGCTGAAACTGGTTGGCCGGTTCGGCGACGCCTGGACGGTGGGGCTGCTGTCGGCGCTGGCGAAACGCAACGACTATGACGTGCAGAGTTTCGACGCACAGGGGATGCGCACGGGGTCACCGGCCCGTCAGACCGTTGAGCCGCTGACGGCGTTCAACGTGCTGCGGGTGCGCCGGGAGGTGGGCGATCGGGCACAAATCGGCGTGATTGGCACCGCCACCACCCGTTTCGAACGGACGGACGAGGTGCGCACCGCGTGCCCGACCGGTGGACCCCCGGGGGAAGGCAACCGCTGCTTCCGGGATGCGGTGGTCGGCGGTGTCGACGCCGTGTGGAGGTCTCCAGCCGCCGAATATGTGGCCTCAGGACAGCTGGTGGGGGGAGCGGTCAAGAATGGTCCGGTGGAGACGCAGCTCGACGGTACGCCCATCGGCACGGGCGATCGCGGCACCGGTGGGTGGGCTCGCCTGGCCAAGGACGGCGGCCGACTTTTCCTGACCGAGGCGGTCTACACGGGGATCAGCAGGAAGCTGACCTACAACGATCTCGGGTTCATGCCACGCCAGAACATGCACGACGGCAAGCTGGGATTCGAGCTGCGCTCGCTGGAACCAGGCGGATGGACACTGGAGAGGCACGCGCGGCTGGACCTGACCGCGCGGCGCGACCTGGGGGGATTGGACCTGGGGACGCAGGCGGAGCTGGCGGTCTGGTTCAGAAGTCGGGGATTCTGGAACTTTCGCTTCGCGGCGG
>JBDSME010000234.1:0-5089 GCA_039916065.1 Polyangia bacterium | reverse complement strand
CCTGGATCTGCTTCAGGTGGTCCGCGCCCCGGAAGCTCTCGGCGTAGATCTTGTAGGCGTCCTCGGTGCCGGAGGGGCGGGCGGCGAACCAGCCGTTCTCCGTGACCACCTTCAAGCCGCCGAGCGGGGCGTTGCCTTCGGGGGCGGCGGTCAGCTTGGCGCGGATGGGCTCGCCCCCGAGGGTCGACGCCGTCACGTCGGCGGGCGACAGTTTCTTCAGGGCATTCTTTTGAGCGGGGGTGGCGGGTGCATCGATCCGCTCGTACACGGGGTCGCCCAGGTCCGCCGTCAGCTCGCGGTAAAGCACCCCGGGGTCCTTGCCCTGGCGCGCCGTGATCTCGGCAGCCAACAGGTTCAGCAACAGGCCATCCTTGTCAGTGGTCCAGACGGCGCCGTCCTGCCGCAAGAACGATCCGCCGGCGCTCTCTTCTCCACCGAACCCGTAGCTGCCATCCAGCAGGCCTGGTACGAAGTACTTGAAACCCACCGGCACCTCGGCCAGGCGGCGGCCCAGGCGGCTCGCCACGCGATCGATGAGGCTGCTGGAGACCAGCGTCTTGCCGACGGCGGCGTCGGCGCGCCAGCGCGGCCGGTGGCGAAAAAGGTAGTCGATCGCCACCGCCAGGTAGTGGTTGGGGTTCATCAGCCCCGCCGACGGGGTGACGATGCCGTGCCGATCGGCGTCCGCATCGTTGCCGAAGGCGATGGTGAAGCGATCCTTCAGCTTGATCAGGCTGGCCATGGCGTAGGGGGACGAACAGTCCATGCGGATCTTGCCGTCCTTGTCCACGGTCATGAATCCGAACGTCGGATCGACGACGTCGTTGACGATCTCCAGCGACAGGCCGTAGTGCGCGGCGATGGGCGCCCAATAGCCCACGCCGGCGCCACCCATGGGGTCGACGCCGATCTTCACGCCGGCGCCACGGATGGACTCCATGTCAATGACGGCGCCCAGGTCTTCCACGTAGGGGGTGATGAAGTCGTGCTTGCGCACGCAACCGGCCGCGCGCGCGCGCGCCAGCGGGATGCGGCGGACCTCGCGGTTCTGGGCGCGCATCAGCTCGTTGGCCGTCTGTTCGATCCAGCTGGTGACGTCGGTGTCGGCGGGCCCGCCGCTGGGCGGGTTGTACTTGAACCCTCCGTCGGACGGCGGGTTGTGAGACGGGGTGATCACGATGCCATCACCCGGCCCGGACGCCGCGGCGCCCGCGCCGGCCGCACGGTTGTACTTGAGGATGGCGTGCGAAACCGCCGGGGTCGGCGTGTACCCCGGCTCGCCGCCCGGACCGCTGGAATCGATCCGCGTCTCCACATCATTCCCGGCCAGTACTTCCAGCGCGGTGGCCAGCGCCGGCGCGGACAGGGCGTGGGTGTCCTTGCCCAGAAAGAGCGGCCCGTTGATGCCGGCCTTGCGCCGGTAAAGCACGATGGCCTGGGTGACCGCCAGGATGTGGCCTTCGTTGAAGGCATTGTTCAACGACGATCCGCGATGTCCCGAGGTCCCGAAGGCCACGCGCTCGGCCGCGATCCCAGGGTCGGGCACGTTGGTGTAGTAGGCGCTGACCAGCTTGGGGACGTCCACCAGGATGGAGCGCGGCGCTGGTTTGCCGGCGAGGGGATGCGGTTGCGTGGCCAAGAACGTACCTCCAGGTTTCAAGGAGCGAGCCTACCACCGCGGTCTGTCCAGGCGTCGCCGTCCACCCGCCCGGGGGAGACTGGGCCTAGAGCGGCGTGGGCGGTGTGGCTGGCCAGCTTTCGCCGCAGGGTCCCGTGGCGACGGACGGGTGCACGTACGTCTCCAGCACGGGGTTCGAACCGCCCCGACCGCCACCCATCTGGTCGGCGCGCAGGGCCGACGTGCCAGGTTCGGCGATCAGCAGCACCACCGTGGTGTGCCCGCCGCGTCCTGGCGCTGTGGCCACCGCAGTGGCGTACAGCAGGGGGTCTCCCCATGTCATGGCGGGGGGGCGGAACTGCTGCCCCTCGCTGCAATCGGCGACAAACGACCAGACGTGTCGACCGAGCGCGGTCACCCCTTCTTGCGCGGCCAGGTGCGCCGCCGGCTTCAGCGCCAGCTCACCGCGGACCACGGCGACCGCCGCCCGCGCCGCCGCTGGATGAAGATCGGCCACCCAGGCGGAGGACCGCAGGTTCCTGGCGGCACGTTCGGCCGCGATTCGATCGACCAGTACCTGCGTCGGCTTGCCAAGCTGGGTCGCGGGGCTCTGCGCGACAAAGTGTCCGCCCACGCACGCCTGACCGGTCACCATGGTCATGACGGTCGCCACCGTTCCCAACCAGAGTGCCAGCGCGCGCCGGGCCGAGATTTCCAGCGCGCGTACCCGTCGTCGCAAGGACAACGGTGTTGGCGGTCTTCGTCGTGGTTCGGTCATTTCACGTCTGGTGGCGTGGGGGCGCCGGCGCCGGCAACATAGGCTTGAGTCCCGTCACCCCGCAAGCTCGGGCCGGGGCAACCGGGCGGCCAGCCTGTTAGTCTCACGGCGTGATGGCAAGACTGACAATCATGGCTTTCCTGCTGAGCATTTTTTTTGGATGCGGCCACTACCCGACGCCGGGTACCGCGGGAGGTGGCTCATGTGGCAATCAGTGCGCCGCCTTCAATTGCCCGAGCGGTTCCCAGTGCGTGCAGGACAACCACTGTACGCCCCGTTGCGAGCAGGAACAGCTCCGTCGCCAGTGAGCCAGTGCCGCCGCGCCGCCTCACGGCGCCCCGGTTTCTTTTGAACGGCTTCTCGGGGCGGCTAGACTGACGGTCTGATGGCTACGCGTATGCGAGCGGCGCGAACACCACCACCGCGTACGCGCGGCGGCAGCGCGGCGATCCGAACGAATCCTTCCGGGGGCAAAGGGGGCGCGGGCGCGGGCCCGGGCCGGGGCGGAGGCATGGCCTGGCGGCTGTTTCGCGTGGCTGCCGGCCTGGTGGCGCTGGGGGCCGTGCTCGGTGGCGCGGGGTTGGTGGCCCTGTTCGTCTACTTCGGCAACGATCCCAACCTGCCCACGGTCGAGAAACTGAAGGACTACCGCCCCAAGCAGGTCAGCCGCGTCCTTGACCGCAACGGGGCGGTGATCGGCGAGCTCGGCGCCGAGAAGCGCACCTTCGTACCGTTCGAACAGATCCCCAAGATCCTGGTGAATGCGGTGGTGGCGGCTGAGGACGCGGACTACTGGAATCACGCCGGGCTGGATTACCGCGGGATGTTGCGCGCCTTCATTGAAAATGTTCTGCGCGGGCGCACCGCCCAGGGGGGCTCCACCATCACGCAGCAGGTGGTGAAAACCTTCCTGCTCTCACCGGAGCGTACCCTGCGGCGCAAGGTCCAGGAGATCATCCTGGCGCGGCGGCTCTCCGAAAAATTGTCCAAGCAGCAGATCCTGGAGCTGTACCTGAACCAGATCTATTACGGGCATGGGCGCTACGGCTGTGAAGAGGGCGCGCGCTTCTATTTTGGCAAATCGGTGCGCCAGGTTGACGTGGCGGAGGCCGCCTTGCTGGCAGGTCTGCCGCAAAGTCCCGAACGTCTCTCGCCACGGAAGCATCCCGACGCGGCCAAGACCCGACAGCGATACGTGCTGGGACAGCTCGCCGAACGCGGTTATCTGGATAGGGCCACGGCGGCGCGGCTGGCGGCTCAGCCCATTCGCATCGCGCGCGACACGGCGCCGTCGCCCGAGCTGGCTGCCGAGGCCATTGATTCGGTCTATCGCACGCTGGGCGAAAGATTCCCGGGGACCCCGGCCGCGCAGCTTGGCCTTGTCATCCAGACCACCATCGACGGCAAGCTGCAGGGGCTGGCCCGTCAGGCCCTGGAACGCGGCCTGGAAGAGGTTGATTCCAGGCAAGGTTTTCGTGGACCGGTGGGACACCTGACGGGCAAGGCGCTGGCGAAGCACGCCGCGGCTCTTGAGACGTTGCGCAAGGCCAAGAACCCACCGCAGATCTACGACGGCATCCTGTCGGCGGTGGAGCGTGACGCCGCCGATCCGCGCGGCGGTCGGCTGTTGATTGATGTGGGTGGCCTAGCCGGGGTCGTCGATCTGTCGCTGGAGCCGCGCTACGCGAAGGGACCGAAGCCGCTGACGGAGCGTCTGGTCCCGGGCGATCTGGTGCGCGTACGGCTGGCGCCGGAGCGGGCGCGCGTCGAGGCCGGCAAGGTGGCGGGAGTGGCGGTCGGTGGGGCCGACGTGGCAATACGGGCCACGGTGCCGCAAGTTCCTCTGGCCCTGGAGATGGGACCGCAGGCGGCGATGGTGGTGATGAATCCGGTAACGCGGCAGATTCTGGCGCTGGTGGGGGGGTACGACTTTCGCCCTGGCGGATTCGATCGCTCGTCGCGCGCCGCCCGGCTGCCCGGGTCGGCATTCAAGCCCATCGTGTACGCAGCCGCCATCGAATCGCGAAAGTTCACCGCCGCGTCGGTGGTCAACGATGCGCCAGACGTGTACGACCGTTGGAAGCCCCAGAACTACGAGAAGGAAGAATTCCGCGGGCCGGTCCGCCTGCGTACCGCCTTGGCACATTCACTGAATACCGTCGCCATCAAGCTGCTGGAACAGGTGGGGATCCCCGCCGTCAAGGACCTGGCGGGACGGGTGGGGATCACCTCGCCCATTGCAGATGACGTCGGGCTGGCGCTGGCTCTCGGTGCCACAACGGTTCACCCTCTGGAGCTGGCCAACGCCTACGCAACGTTCGCGGCGGCGGGAATGCGCGCGACGCCGCAGCTGATCACCAAGCTGGGCGATCAGCCAGTGGAGTATCCGGCCCCCGTGGAGGGGATACAGGCGGACGTGGCGTATGTGGTGGTGTCCATGATGCGCAGTGTGATCCAGGAGGGGACGGCCGTGTCGGCGGCGGGACGGCTGCGGCGGCCCTTGGCCGGGAAGACCGGCACCACGAATGACCTGCGCGACGCCTGGTTCGTGGGGTTCACCCCTGATCTGCTGGCGGCGGTCTGGGTGGGCTTCGACGATCAGCGCAAGCTCGGTCGCGGCGAAGCGGGCGCGAAGACGGCGCTGCCCATCTGGACCGAATTCATGACCAAGGCCCTGGCGGGGCAACCCATCC
>JBDSME010000233.1:0-6437 GCA_039916065.1 Polyangia bacterium | reverse complement strand
TGGGGATGGAGACGCCCTGTTCGATCGACGCCTCGATGTTGTCCATGGTGGAGATGCGCGGCGACGACAGGATGCGCACCTGACCGGTGTTCTCCATGGCCGACAGACGCAGGTTGAGATTGAACGCCCCGCCTACCGAGCCCAGCATCAGGCCCAGGGCGCCGCCGCTGCCGGCGCCCACGGCAGCCGGCAGGTTCACCGCGAAGTCGGGGCTGGCCGCCGGCGCCAGACTGACCAGGCCTCCGGGGCGCGTGGCATCCGACGCACCACCGCCCGCCGCCACGTCGCTGGGGAACACCAGCCCGGTGGCGTTGCCGTGGGCGGCGTCGCGGAAGGCGGACCCACCCCACTGCACACCAAGCTGGCGGACGAAGTTGGAACGCGCCTCGACGATCCGGGCTTCGATCACCACTTGCGAGGTCTGGGAATCGAGGCTGCGCACCAGATCCTCGACCAGGTTCAGATTGGCGGCCACGTCCGAGACGATGAGCTGGTTGGTCCGTTCATCCACCGAGATTCGCCCGCGCGCGGTCAACAGGTCATGGGCGCGATCCTGCAGCGCCTTCGCGTCGGCATAGCTGACCGCGATGATGCGGGTCTCGGTCGGCATGACATCGGCCAGCTGTTTCTGTCGGGCGATCTCCTGCTCCAGCTCCTTCTCCAGCACCGTCAGGGGAGCAACCCGGATGAGGTTGCCCTCGCGCACCTGGCCCAGCAGCTTGGAACGCAAGATGACGTCCAGCGCCTGGTCCCAGGGGACGTTGCGCATCTTGATGGTGACTTCGCCCTTCACATCGTCCGAGGTGACGATGTTCACCTGCCCCACGTCCGACAGCAGCCGCAGGATGTTGTGAATGTCGGCGCCCTTGAAGTCGAGATCGATGCGGCGCCCGGTGTAGCGGCGGCGTCCGCCACGCAGGATACCCAGCGCGTTGGCGGCCCCGGCTCCACCGCCGCCTGCTGGCGCGGCCTGGCCGCCGCCTCCCGCAGCGGAGGCGCCGCTGGTGGGTTTGGGGGGCGATGAACCGCTGGCCCCCGGCTCGATCGCGTCGGTCCGTGGATTGGACGTGGTGATCTTCGTCGGGGTGGGCGCAACCGCGGCGGGCGCCGCCGAGGCTGCCGGCACCGTCCCGCCTATCCCCGGGATCTCCTCCACGCCGGCGACATTCGTCCCCACCAGCGTCAACGCCAGCAAGACCGCGGTCCCGCCAGCGCCGCCGCCGTATCGCTCCCACCACGAACGTACGGGGCGTCCCGGCAGTCTAGGGCTGCCGTGGCTGCCGCGTGCGGTCCGGGCCGGTCGGTCAATCGTTTTCATGGGGTGTCACCGGGATTGACCAATATGGCTTTCTCGACCACACGCGCTTCCCCGGTCCCGCTGGTCGCGCTGATCTCCACAATCACCCTATCGGACAGTATCTTTGTGACACGAGCGCCGGCCCGTGACAAAAAGTCTCCCTTTTTGACCGACTGCCCGAACCCGGTCGCATCCCGGAACATCGCCCGGGGCGTCTCGTCCCCCGAAACGATGGCGATGAGGGTCAGCTCGTCCAGACCCACCTTGTCGAAGATCGCCGGCACCTTGCGGCTCTTCGCGGTGCTGTGGTCAACGAACAGCCGCAGATAGGAATGGAAGGGGTCTCGGTTGGTCTCGTCGTTCTCGACGAAGTCCTCGTCCTTCAGCACCTTCTTGCGCAACGCTGCCAGCCGCTTGGCCGTCGCCGCCGCGTCCCCCGCCGCCGCGCCCCCCGCGCCGCCTGGCGCCGACGCCGCCTGCTTGACGGACGCGACCGCCGTTGGCCCTTTGGCGCCGCCCCCGTCAGCCGCCACCGCCCCCCGGTGCTGCAGCATCGCCCAGCCCGCCAGCAACAGCAGGACGGCGCGCACCCACAACCAGGCTTTCATGTGCCACCTCCGCCGGCCATCTTCTCGTTGAACCGAAAGGTCGCCGCGATGAATTTCGCCCGCAGCTTCGGTGGCGTGGCGCCTTGCACGTCGGACGCGGAGATCTTGTCCCGGTCCGGCGTCAGCGAGAGGTTCTCGATGTTCACGATGCGCGGCAATTCCCCGACGTTGCGCAGGAACCGCGACACCTGATGGTAAGAGCCGCGCACCTCCATCTTCACCGGAATCTTGATGTACAGGTCCATCGGCGCCTCCTGTCCGATATCCACGCTCAGGACCTCCAGCCCTGACAGCTCCGCCTGCTCCTGGACATTGGCCAGGAAGCTGGGGATCTCGGCGCGCTTGGGCAAAGCACGCAACAGATCGCGCTGCTCGTCCTGAAGCTTCTTCAATTCGTTGCGATACCCCAGGTACTCCCCGCGCCGCTTCTGGTAGCTCGCCAGTTCGTCCGCCAGCTCCGACTGATGGGCACGCGCCGAATCGATCTTGCCGGCGGTGTCGCTGTAGAAGAACTGATAGTCGAGCAACCCCAGCAACAGGATGACCCCCAAAGTCGCCCCCACCTTCTTGGGGACGGTCAACTTGTGCAGCTTGCGCAGCAGCTCGTTCATGTCAGTAGACCACCCGCGCGCTCAGGTTGAAGGTGACGTGCTTGGCGCCACCGCTGCTGGCGGCAGCCCCCTCCTGCACCTGGGTGGTGGACTCGGGGGTGACGTCCGCGAAGAAGACGGAAAGCTGCAGCCGCTTCAGGAACTCCGCCACGTCTTCGTTGGTCCGCGCCGAGGCGTGGATGCGCACCTTCCTCTGGGCCTCGTCGAAGCTTTCCAGCCACACCCGGCGGGGATCCCAGCCGGCGTTGAAGCCCACGTTGGGATCACGGCGCAAACGCTCCTCGTAGCTGAGCCGGTCGAAGGTCGGCCCCTTTCCCACGGTCAAGATCTCCGACAGCTCGCGCATCAGATAGATCGGGCCCGTGCGCCCCTCCTTCAACGCGTCGATGGTCTTCTGTTGCTTCAGCAGGTCCAGCCGCTGCTGCTTGATGACATCGTAGTCACCCAGATCGGTCTTCAACCGCTCGATGTCGTCTTTCAGCACGTTGTCGGCCCGCACCAACGTCTGCAGCTCGCTCCCCGCCCTGGTGGTGACCACCGCCATCAGCGCCGCGGCAACCAGCACCGCCGCGCCCATGATCACCAGCGCGCGTTCGCCCGCATCCCGCCGCCGGGCCCGCTTGGCCCGGATGAGGTTGATGTGCATCATCATGACCCGGCGTCTCCGGGGCGGCGCAACGCCAGGCCGAAAGCCACCGCTGCCTCCACGGCATGGGTGTTCACGAAACCGGCATCCAGCTTGTTCGCATCGAACACGGTGCGCTTGAAGGTGTCCAGGATCTCCACCGGCACTTTGGCGCGCCGGGTGAGCAACTGACTCAGCGCCGGCACGCGGGCGCAGCCGCCCGACAGATAGATCTTCGACAGCGTGATCTCCGGCGAAGAAGCCAAAAAGAAATCCAGCGACCGCTGCAGCTTCGCTGCCGTCCCTTCCGCCACCTCCTCCAGCAGAGGCCCCACCGTGGCCGGTACCGCCTCCCCGCCCGGTTCACCAAACGCCATCTTGAAAATCTCCGCGTCGTCGTGACCGACGTGCAACCTGCGCTGAATCTCCTCCGTGAACTGCGCTCCGCCCACCGTCACGTCCCGCGCGAACACGCTGACACCGCCGGCGATGATGTTGACGTGCGTGATGGCGTGCCCGACGTGGATCAGCGCCACGGGCTCGGCGTTGGCCGACGCTCCGTAGGCGGCCTGGTAGGCATTCTGTAGGCAGAAAGCCGCAACGTCGACCACGGCAGGCTGCAGCTTGGCGTCGCGGATCACTTGCAAGGTATCCGCGATCATCTCCTTCTTCACCGCCACCAGGATGACCTCCATCAGTCCCTTGGCGTTCTTGGGGCTCAGCACCTGGTAGTCGAGGTCAACCTCATCGCGCTTGAAAGGGATGTGCTGTTCGGCCTCCAGGGGGATCTGCTCGTTGAGGTCCTCGCGCGACACCGGCGGCAGCGTGATCTTCTTGACGATCACCGAGTGCCCCGAGATGGCGGTGGCGCACAGCTTGGTCTTGAAGCCGAGCGCGTTCTTGAGCCGGACGATCGACTCCACCACCGCCGCCTGATCCATGATGGTGCCGTCAACGATCGCCTGCGCTGGCAGGGGTTCGATGCCGAAGTTCACCAGGCGCGTCTCCTTGCGCCCAACCTTCAGGACGATGGCTTTGATGGTGCTGGAGCCGATGTCCAGACCCACGCATTCACCGGCCATGTCGTGACCCCGCGGCCGAACCAAATGTGGACACTACACCCATCTCCACCCACAGTGTAATCCAATGTCGGTAACGGTCAAAAAATCAAGACTTTTGCGCGGTTATGCCCCGCGTCAGCCCGGCGCTCCTGATCCGCCGGATACGGGCACCCTGATTCCGTACTCCTTGATCTTGTACAGCAGCGCGCGATGGCTGATCTCCAGCAGTTCCGCTGCCTTGGTGCGGTTACCGCCTGTCGCCGCCAGAGCCTGTCGGATCAGGCTCTGCTCCGACCGCCGGGCGGCCTCCTTGATGGAAAGATTGCCACCGGGGTCGTCGGCCGAAACCGGGAGGTTCGCGAGCGGCCCTCCCTCTAACCTCGACCCCGCCCCTCCCGCTGTTCCGTCCGGCGTTCTCGTCCCACCCGGCGAAGTGGCCGGCACCATCCGTTCGGGCAGGCTGGCCACGTCGACCCGACCATCGGAACAGAGCACCGCCGCTCGTTCGATGGTGTTCTCCAACTCGCGAACGTTGCCAGGCCACGGGTACGCCGTCAGCAGGCGCATGGCTTCCGGATCGATGTCGTGCACGTTCACCCCCAGCCGGGTTCGCGCCCGCGCCAGAAAGTGCATCGCCAGCAAGGGAATATCCGCCGGCCGCTCGCGCAGCGGAGGCAATTGAATGGTGATGCCCGCCAGGCGGTAATACAGATCCTCGCGAAAACGCCTTGCCGCCACTTCCGCCGTCAGCACGCGCGCCGTCGCCGCCACCACGCGCACCGCGACCTGCAGGTCCTCGCTGTCTCCCACCCGCCGGAAGATCCCGTCCTGAAGAACCCGCAACAGCTTGGATTGTAGGTCCAGCGGCAGATCGGCGATCTCATCGAGAAACAGAGTGCCACCGTGCGCCGCCTGGAACAGCCCCCGCTTGTCGCGCACGGCGTCCGTGAAGGCGCCGCGCACGTGTCCAAAGAGCTCGGACTCGATCAACCCGGCCGGGATGGCCCCGCAATTCACGGCCACGAAGGGACCGGCGCGCCAGGGCGACTGATCGTGTAGCGCCTGAGCGACCAGCTCCTTCCCCGTTCCCGATTCGCCGCCCACCAGCACGGCGGTTCGCACCGCCGCCAGCCGCCGCACCAGCGTCAAGACGGCAGCAATCTTCGGGCTGCCCCCCACCATCACCGGCGTGGCAGGCGCCACGGGGGCTGACTGTGACGAGGAAGCTGACTGTAAAACGACGGCCGCCGAACCGCGGCGCGCCGCCGGTACCTCTTCATTACCAGGCTGACCCGGTTTGCCGGGACGGCGGCCTACCAGGCGCTGCCGTGCCTGTGCCTTGCGGATCGCCACGGCGACCCCCGCCATCCAATCAACGCTGGCCCCGCTAGCCACCCTGGCCGCCATGGGCACGAAGTCGGTGGCTCCATCACCCATGGCGCGCAGCCCGGCCGCCAGGACGCCCTCGGAGCCGTTGGGCGGCGACGACGCTCCGCTCACCTTGCCGCCAGCGACGGCGCCCTCCTCCAGTATCGCGATCACCTCGGGAAGCCGCGCGTCCCTGGCTGCGCTGGAAGGCGCATGGTCCTCCGAACCCGGTATCCCCGAAATGATCTCCACGACGTCCTGGATCGCCCCGCCATCGGGCCCGACCACCACGACCACCTCGGGTCCCCCCCGCGGCTGAGCCTGAACCAGTCGGGCCAGGCCCGCAATGGTGCCCACGCTCTCGGCTCCGATGCCGTGAGACCGCAGCCCCAGCAAGAGCTGCTGGCGCACGGCCTCGTTCGTCTCCAGCAACAGTACGCTCCCCATATCAGGCCGGCACGGACCCTGATTGCCAGGTCCATCCACGGCACATCAGGATACCACGAGCGGTTTTTTTGCCCCGGCGTTACGCGCGGGGTTTACTCGATTCATGAGCGTGGAAATCGATCGGGCGACTCTGCCCTGCGGGGTGTGTGGCGCACAGGTATCGGAGTTGCGGCGCGGCCGCTGCTGGGGCTGTTACACCAGGTGGGGGGAATCCCGCCCGGTGGGTAAGGGCGCCGCCTGCGTGATCTGCCACGAACGCCGCCGCAGTGAGCTCCGCCTGGTCGAGTTGCAGATGAAGAGCCGCGCCCTTTGCCACAGCTGCGCCGGCCGCATCGCCCGGATGGACAACATCCCCACCTCCATCAACGCCATCCGCCTGGAGCTGGACCGCGAACGACGGGTTGGCGATCGCCGCGGCGA
>JBDSME010000232.1:0-3785 GCA_039916065.1 Polyangia bacterium | reverse complement strand
ATTACGATCGGCGAGTTCATCAAGATGATGGGGAGTCACCCCGAGCTACAGCAGCGCCTCACGGACTACGGTGTCGCGCTGCTCATGCCGGGCAAGCGGGCGCGCGCACGGGCACTGCCGCCGGGTTCGGAGTGGGGAAGCCGCCTGCGCAGCGCGGCCCTCGTGAGCGGCTGGCTCGCCGGGTGGGCCGCCGCCAACGCCGCGCTCTTCGCGCTGGCCTTCCTGCGCCAGCGCCACGCGGGCGCCAATGTCTACGTCCAGCTCGCGCGCGGCGCGGGGGCGTGCCTCAACCTCAACGCGGCGCTCATCGTCGTGCCCATGCTGCGCCACACGCTGACCTGGGTCCGGCGCTCGTTCCTGGGCCGCGTCGTCCCCGTCGACGATTCGGTCGCCGTCCACGCGTTTCTAGGCGAGGTCGTGCTTCTGCTGTCGGTCGTCCACGCGGGCGCCCACCTCATGAACGCCCTCGCGGTCCACGCGGCAACACTCGATCCGCGGGCGCTCGGCGCCGTGGCCGCCCAGTTCGGCAGCTTCGACTGGCGCGCTTTTGTGACGGGCACGCGCGCCAACCAGACCGGCCTGGCGTTGCTCGGCCTCTTCGCCCTCATGTGGCTCAGCTCGCGGCGCTTCGTGCGGCGCACGGGACGCTTCGAACTCTTTCACCTCACGCACCTCGGCTACTTCGCGGCGCTGCCGCTCATCTTCCTGCACGGCCCGCGCTTCTGGCTCTGGGGGACGGTCCCCTGGCTCTGGTACTTCGTCGAGCGCGGCCTGCGCACGGCGCGGCGCGTGGCCCGAAGCAGTGTCCTCGAGGCGACGCCCATGGCCTCGGGCGTGACCCGCCTCGTCTTCGAGCGGCCGCGCGGCTTTCGCTACGCCGCGGGCGACTACGTCTTTCTGTGCATCCCGGCCATCGCCCGCACTGAGTGGCACCCGTTCACGCTCACGAGCGCGCCCGAGGACCCGATGCGCCTCATGGTGCACATCCGCAACGTCGGCAACTGGACGGGGAAGGTGGTCGATCGCATCGCCGCGCGCGAGCACGATGGGCTCGATACGCTCGTCCACCTGGACGGCCCCTACGGCAGCGCGACGCGCCACATCTTCGAGGCGCCGCACGCCGTCGCCGTCGCGGGCGGCATCGGCGTTACGCCCTTCGCGTCGATCCTGCAGAGCCTGCTGCTGGGCCACGGGCCCGAGTCGCCCCTGCGAAAGCTGCGCTTCGTGTGGCTCGCGCGCGATCAGTACTCGTTCGAGTGGTTCCGCGAGCTGCTCGCCGAGCTCGAGAAGCGCGACCGGGACAACCTGCTCGACGTGCACATCTACATGACCTCGGGCCGCTCCGATCTGGGCGGCGGCTTGCTGGACGTCGCCCAGCACATCATGAAGGCCGAACGCCAGGGCGACGTATTCACGGGCCTGCGTACGCATACGACGATGGGCATGCCCGACTTCGACCGCCTGCTCGAGTCCTTTTACCGCGAGAATCCTGCCCTACCTCGCCCCCGCGTCTTCTTCTGCGGCCCGCCGCCGCTGGGCAAGCTGGTCGAGAAGAGCTGCCACCGCCTCGGGCTCCCCTTCCGCAGCGAGCGGTTCTGAGCGCCTCCCCCAGCTGATAACGCGGCGAGACTAACGCCCGCTCAGTGGCTGTTCATCGGCCTTTCGACACCTTCTGCCGGCCCAGAGCCGGCGCTGCTGATGATTTATGCTCGCGTGGCGAGGCGCGTCGTTTCCGTCCCATATGTTTCGTTTGACGGACTTTGCAATGGATTGGGCGGGCGGTCTTGGTTAGGTTCCTGCTCCCTACTAACCCGTTTGTAATCTCTTGATGGAGGTCCCCTTGTCGCAACCTACCTATTGTTCAAAATCGGCCGCATCGGCTCAGTCGTCCGCTCCGAGATTGCGAGAATCTCGTCACGCCCTTTCCCCGTTCCGTTTGGCAGGCTTCTTCGCCGCTGCCGTTCTTGTTGCATCTTGCAGCGACAGCAGCCCTATCTCCACCAAAGACGGCGGGAGCCCTGATAGCGGCAACGACGCGGCGACCGGCGGTGGAGCCGGTGGCGGTATTGCTGGATCGGGGTCCGGCGGTGCAATCGGCAACTCGACGGGCGGCGCAGCTGGTTCGGCTGGGGGCGCGATCGGCAACTCAGCGGGTGGTGCCGGCGGCGAGATGGAAGGTGGCGCAAGCGGCGGCGCCGCTGCGCAGACCGGCACCGCGGGCCAAGGCGGCTCAGTGGCGGCTACGGGTGGAAGCGCCACCGGCGGGACCCCCGCCCAAGGAACCGGTGGTGCCGGCGGCGTTGCGGTGGCAAGCACCGGCGGACGCAGTGGTTCCGGTGGTCGAGGCGACGCGGGCGCCCCAGGGACTGGCGGTTCGACCTCGACCGGCGGTGCGGGCACCGGCGGTGCGGGCACCGGCGGTGCGGGCACCGGTGGAATGGGCGGCATGGCTGGTGCGATCGCCAACAACGGCGGCATCGGTGGCGGCTTGAACTGCGGCAACCACGTCCCGGTCACGGCGACCGTGTTCACGGATTTCGAGTACCTCACCACGTCTCCGTTCATCGAGTTCACGTCGCCGACCGGCTTCCGCGGGACCTTCTTTGGCGACAACGATGTCAATGGCAGCACTTTCGCGGTCGCCACCGGTGCGGACGCGCACAGCCCGGGCCATGCGTTGAAGGTCACCACGGCCAATACCGGCTTCGTCGAGATCGGGCCTAACTTCCCGGGCCGGATCGGCTGCCTTGATCTCTCCGAGTTCAAGGGCATCAGCTTTTGGGTGAAAGGGAACGGCCGATTGCATTTCAAGCTCACCGACGGCACAGCCGACCGAACGGTGGGCAATCTGACCTCCACTTACACCCAGCGCACGGTCACCTGGGCGCAGCTCGCGGGTTTTTCGCCTGCGGTTTTGATGCAGACCCAGGCGCCAGTGCGTAACCGGAGCTTCCTCTTCTATGTGGATGGCCCGGGGGATAATTCGTCGGCCTCCCTTTACCTCGACGACATCGCCCTGGTCCCGTAGTGTGACTTTGCATTGAGACACGATCTGCCGACCAGGGAGCTCACCATGATGACCCGACGCGACGTTTCATGGTGGGAGCATTGCGGACGAGCTCCCCGGTCGATCCGCTGGCTGCTGTCGCTGTGGCCCCTCGTTGTGGTGGCGACAGCCGCGTGCGGTCCGCAGGACGCCACTGATCAGCCGGGGTCCGGCGGCGCCGGGGAGCATGCGACTGGCGGCTCGGCGGCCGGCAGCGGTGGCGCGGCGAATACCGACAGTGGTGGAAACAGCGGCACTGCGAAGGGGGGTGCTGCGACCGGGGGTGCTGCTGCGACCGGGGGTACCACGGAGATCGGAGGCACGATCGGATCCGGCGGCGGTGACATGCCCGGCAGCGGTGGCGCGACGGCATCGGGCGGCGCCGGCGCCGCCCAGGGCAGCGGTGGGAGAGGTGGTGCCGGCACTGGTGGTCGCGCTGGCAGCACCGGCGGGGGGCCTGGGGCCACCGGTCCAGTGACCGTCTTCATCGCCGGCGATTCCACCGTCTCGAACTATTCGCCCACCGTGGCAAACAAGCAGGCGGGCTGGGGACAGATGCTGCCCGAGTTCTTCAACTCACAGGTCAAAATCTCCAACCAGGCAATCGGCGGGCGAACCTCCAGACGGTTCATCGGAGAAGGGCGCCTGACCACCATCCTGAACGCCATGAAGCCGGGCGACTATCTGCTGGTCCAGTTCGGAACCAACGACGGCAACACCACCGCGAAATATCCGGATG
>JBDSME010000231.1:0-6036 GCA_039916065.1 Polyangia bacterium | reverse complement strand
CGTACATCGAGGCGCGTTTGCAGCGCCTGGGCCTGACGCCGGCGGGGGAGGGGGGCAGCTTTCGCCAGATGTTCCAGGTGCCCACGGCGGTGACGGTGGGACCGGACACGGCGCTGGCCATTGGCGGAAAGGGCGTGGCCTCCGAAGCCGTCACCGTGGCGTCGTATTCGGGACAGGGGTTGGTCAAGGGAACCCTGGTCCTCGCGGGGTATGGCATCGTCGATGCTCAGCTTGGCGTGAACGACTACGCCGGCCTCGACGTCCGCGGCAAGGTGGTGGTGGTGCGCCGCTTCGCGCCCGATTCGCCGATCTTCGCCAGCCCCGAAAAACAGCGCCGCTACGGCGACGTACGCCGCAAGGCCTTCACCGCGCGCGAGAAGGGCGCCCGCGCGCTGATTGTGGTCGACGCACCGATTCCACCCCTACCTTCGGTGCCACCCGTATCTTCGGTGGGCGCGTCCGGCACCCAGGCACACGCGGCGGCGCCGTGGAAGATGCCGGACGAGGCACCGGCCCCCGGCTTGCGCGCGGAGGGTAACGGGGACAGCGGCATCCCCGTGGTGTTCGTGCGGCGCGCGGCGTTCGCCGCCACGCTGGCGCGGCTGGAGAAGAAGGCTCCGGTGGGGGCGAGCTTGAAGGTATCGCTCAAAGTGACCCAGACGTCGGCCTACAACGTGGTGGCCCGCATCCCGGCCGGTGTGCCCGAGGCGGCGCGGCTGCCCGGGACCGTGGTGGTGGGCGCGCACTACGACCACCTCGGCCTGGGCGACCACCATTCCCTGGCCCCGGACAGCAAGCAACCTCATCTGGGCGCCGACGACAACGCCTCGGGCGTGGGCACCCTGGTGGAAGCGGCCCGCCTGCTGACGGCGCGACGCGCGCAGCTGGCGCGCGACGTGGTCGTGGTGGCGTTCTCGGGCGAGGAAGAAGGCATCCTGGGATCGACCGCCTTCACCCGCTCGCCGCCGCCCCCGCTGGCCATGGCGGAGGTGGTGGCGATGGTCAACCTGGACATGGTGGGGCGGCTCCGCGACAACCGCCTCACCGTGCTGGGCCGCGGGTCGGCGGAGGAATGGCCGGCGCTGCTGGAGGCCGCCTGCGCCAAGGCCGCGATCGATTGCGCGGGCGGGGGCGCGGGGATGACGGGCGGCGATGACGGGTACGGTCCGAGCGATCAGATGCCCTTCTATGTGGCTGGCATTCCCGTGACCCATTTCTTCACCGGCAGCCACCCCGACTATCACCGCCCCAGCGACAGCGCCGACAAGATCAACGCAGCGGGGGCGGGCCAGATCGCCGTCGCTGCGGCGGCGCTGGTCGAGGCGGTGGCGGCGCGCCCCGAACGCCTGAAGCTAAGAAAAACCGATGCCCAGGCGCCCGGCGGCGGTGACATGCGCAGCTTCGGTGCGTCACTGGGCACCATTCCCGACTATGCGGGCCCCCCGGGCGGCGCGACCGGCGTGCTGCTGGCCGGTGTGCGGGCCGGGGGCGCCGCCGAAGCGGGCGGTCTGAAGCGCGGAGACATCCTGGTGCGCCTGGGTTCACACGAGCTCCGCTCCGTCGAGGACCTGATGTACGCCCTTGGCGCCAGCAAACCCGGCGAGACCACCACCGCCCAAGTCCTGCGCGACGGCAAGGAGCTGAAGTTTTCCGTCACCTTCCAATCGTCCACCCCGCACGTACCCGCTCCTCACCCATGATCGCGGACCCTCACCCTTCCCCTCTCCCACTTTCGTGGGCGAGGGCAAACGGTTGGGTGGGTAGGGACGGGGCAAGCAATCGACGGACGGCGGTGACCAGCTCCGTATCCCAGCCTCTCGCCCCCGACCCCATGCTCGCGGACCCTCACCCTTCCCCTCTCCCACTTTCGTGGGCGAGGGCAAACGGTTTGGGTGGGTGCGGACGGGGCAAGCAATCGACGGACGGCGGTGACCAGGTCCGTATCCCAGCCTCTCGCCGCCGACCCATGCTCGCGGACCCTCACCCTTCCCCTCTCCCACTTTCGTGGGCGAGGGCAAACGGTTGGGTGGGTGCGGACGGGGCAAGCAATCGACGGCAGGCGGTGTCCAGCTCTGCTCCCAGCCTCTCCCGCGAAGAGCGGGAGAGGCCGCCGGCGCGAAGCGGCGGCGGGTGAGGGTCCGACGACGCGTACCCCAAAAAACAAGCGGCCGGCTCCCGTTTCCGGGGCCGGCCGCTCGAATTCTTGTTGTCCGTCTTCCGTCTTCCGTCTTCCGTCTTCCGTCTTCCGTCTTCCGTCTTCCGTCTACTCGCCGGCGCTCTTTACCTTGGGGATGACGGCGAAGTTGACGTTCTGGTAACCGGCCACGGCCGCGGAGTACATGATCTTCTTCAAGACCTTGAACTCGACGCCCTTGTCCGACTGGATGATGGCGATTCCGTTGAAGTCCTCGCCCGGGTGCAGCAGTTTGTAGTTGTTCTTCAGGGTGACCAGCTTGTCGTGCAGCTCCGAGATCTTGAAGTCTCCCGTATTGGAGTCCTTCATGAGCTCGTCGGCCGTCGCCACCTGGGAGCCGTCCAGCGTCACGACGTCCTTGCTGACGCCGATGACGGGGGCGCGCTCAAGTTCGGCCCAGTTGGCGGCGTTTGGCAACACGATGTTCTTCTGGACGAAGAGAATTTCTCCCGTCGCCGAGAAGGACATCAGCAGGAAGATGACCAACATCGTCATCATGTCGATGTACGCCACCAGGTTCAGTGGCGCGTAGAGGCTCTTGCGACCGAGGTGGCCGAGCTTCGCTTTCGCGACCTCCAGCTTTACCGAGTCGAAGAGATGGGCGTGGGGTACTTTGATGGGCATCGCGTGTTCTCCCTATCTGTCAGATACCGGCTCCGCCGGCGTCGATTAACGACAGGTCTGGGAATCGCGCGGTCAGCGCGGTGTCCATTGTTCTCACCAGGATTTCGAACTTGATCTGATCCTCCGAGGCGATCTGGATGTCGGTCTTGTCCGGGTGGGCGTCCTTCAGCTTCTTCAGCTCGCTGGCGAGCTTTTCGTAGTCGTATTCGGCCCCCTTCTTGGGCAGCGGCTGCTGGTCCTGATCAGCGACGACGTTGAAGCCTTCGTCGTTGACCACCACCACCAGCTTGAACTGCTTCTCGGGAGGCGTGTCCTCGCCCGCTTGCCCCTGGCCCTTTTGATGGGCTTCCAGGCGCGCGAGCTGAGACCAGACCGCCGTGATCAGCAGGAAGGCGACCATACACGTCAGGAGATCGATGTACGGAACCAGGTTCAGGTCGGCGTTGACGGATTTCTTTCCGCCTTTGCCACCTTCGTCGACTGAAACGCTCATGAGTAGGTCCTCCGCGGAAGACTACGGAAACTAATAGTTACCCTGTTGGGGCTGGCCGTGGCCGCCCTGCTGCTGACCGGCAACAACCAGATTCAACGTCTCCACGGTGGCCTGATTGATGCCATCGAGGATGTGCTGGGTCATGCCGTTCAACCAGGCGTAGGTGGCCAGACCCAGAATACCGGTGCCGAGGCCAAACGCGGTGCAGTTCATGGCCTCGGAGATACCGCGCGAGAGCATGGTGGCCTTCATCGAAGGATCGACACCGGCGACGCCGGCGAACGACTTGATGAGACCGGTGATGGTTCCCAGCAAGCCGGCCAGGGTGGCCAGGTTCCCCAGCATGGACAGGTAGCCGGTTCGCTTCTCGATCTTGGGGAGCTCCCGCAGCGCTTCCTCGTCCATGCCCTGCTGGATGTCGTGGTCCGTGCCACCGGCGCGACGCAAGCCGGCGGCGATGATGCGCGTGACCGGCGACGGGCTGGCCTGGCAGGTGTTGATGGCGCCCTGGATATTTCCGGCGACGATCTGGGACTTGAGCAGAGACATCAGCTTGTCGGTGTCGACCTTGGACTTCGAGATGTACAGCCAACGGTCGATGGTGATGCCCACGGTGAGGGCCAAAAGGACCAAAATGGGGTACATGCCCCAGCCGCCTTCAGTGAAATGCTCCATCAGAAACATGATTCGTCTCCTTGTGTCTTTGAATCGGAAAAAAGGTTTTTGGCGAGAGAGACCGGGCTACCCGCGAAGGGCGGCCTTGGCCTGCATCAACATGTTCGAAACGTTCTTCTTCACCTCGGCGATGTCGTCGAGGGCGTTCTGGGTCTTGCCGTTCAGCCACGCGAAGGTGGCCAGACCGATGATGCCGGTCAACAGACCGAAGGCGGTGCAGTTCATCGCCTCCGAGATGCCCTTGGACAGCAGGGTTGCCTTCTGCGAGGGATCGACACCGGCCACGCCGGCGAACGACTTGATGAGACCGGTGATGGTTCCGAGCAGACCGGCCAGGGTGGCCAGGTTGCCCAGCATGGCCAGGTATTGGGTGCGCTTCTCCAGGGCGGGCAGCTCGCGCAGGGCCGACTCTTCCATGGCGGCATCGATCTCGATGTCGCTGCGGTTGGCCCGCATCAGCCCGGACTGCACGATGCGCGTCAGCGGCGTGGAGTTACCGGCGCAGACCTTGATGGCGCCCTGAATGTTGCCCGCGGAGATCTGCGAACGAAGAAGTCCGACCAGTTTCTCCTTGTCGATGACGGCGCGGCGCAGGTACACGGCGCGCTCGATCACGATTGAAACCGTGATCATCAGGATAAACAGAATTGGCCACATCCCCCATCCCCCCTCGTGGAACGCATCAGCCAGCATCTTCAAGACGGTCATCCGGTCCTCCTCGCGTGAATTCGGGCTGACAATCCGTCGCCATCTGTCGCCTGCAATTCAAGATGTCCGAATTGCAATCGCACGATTTGCCGGGATGGTCAGCCGCCGGACTCGGGTGTTGCGGAACGCCCCGAGTGTGAATGGTTGCCGAACCAATAGCACGGGCGGTGCCAGGTGCATAGACCACATCTCCTCACGAATCGGCCCCTAAAACCGTCGCATTTCGCCCCGGTGCGGGGACTTTCGGGACAGCCTGACCGCAGGGGGCCGAGCGGCCCGTCGGACGTCGGGGAGCGGCCGCGGTCAGGCCGGCCTGGCGGCCTGGCGGCTGGCGGCTGGCGGCATGAATGCGTCGTGGTAGCTTGGCGCCGATGGCCAGACACCCCGTTCGCTCCGCCTTGTTGGTGCTGGTGGGAGCCGGTGTTCTGGCCGGAGGGGCCTGGGCCATCAAGCGGGGCACCGCCGACCCGCCCATTGCATTCAAGACGGCCCACGTGGACCGCGGATCGGTCGAGCAGGCCGTCACCGCCACCGGCAGCGTCGCCGCCGTGGTGACCGTGCAGGTCGGGTCCCAGGTCTCGGGGGTGATCGCCAAGCTGGGCGCGGATTTCAACAGCCGGGTCACCGAAGGGCAGATCATCGCCCAGATAGATCCCACTCGATTCAAGGCCACCCTGGCGCAGAACGAAGCCACTTTGAAGGGGGCCCTGGCGTCCGAGGCGCGGGCGGGTGTGGCCGTTCGGCAGTCCAAGCTGGATCTCGAACGCACCCAGGCCCTGGTGACCCGCCAGGTCCTGGGCGCCGCGGAGTCGGACCTGGCCCGCAGCAAGTACGACCAGGCGGTTGCCGATCAGGCACAAGCGGTCGCCATGATCGCGCAGGCCCGGGCGTCGGTCGGCGCGGTGCGCGTGGATCTGGAACGCACCACCATCCGTGCCCCCATTTCAGGAACCGTGTTGCAGCGGTCAGTCGACGTGGGACAGACCGTGGCGGCGTCGCTGCAGGCGCCGGTGCTGTTCACGATCGCCCAGGACCTGGCGCGCATGGAGGTTCACGCCGCCATAGATGAAGCAGACGTCGGCAAGATCCACGAGGGGCAGGAAGCGAGCTTCACCGTGGACGCCTACCCGGGCGAGAACTTCCGCGCCACCATCTTCCAGATACGCTCGCAGCCCAACGTGCAGCAGAACGTGGTGACCTACGATGCCGTGGTGCGCTTCGACAACCCCGACAGCAAGCTCCGCCCCGGCATGACCGCCACCGTGCGGATAATTGCCGTCCGCAAGGATCAGGTGCTGCGCGTACCGAACGCCGCCCTTCGCTTCAAGCCGCCGGCCGACCT
>JBDSME010000230.1:0-3030 GCA_039916065.1 Polyangia bacterium | reverse complement strand
CGCCCACTCTGGTCGAGGCGTTGCGCAGGGCCCTCTCCCAGGTGGTGGGTGCGTACGCGCTGGTGGTGGTGTCGGAGCGTCATCCCAACGAGATCGTCGCCGCGAAGAACGCTTCGCCGCTGGTGGTGGGGATCGGTGATGGCGAGATGTTCCTGGCCTCGGATGTGCCAGCGATGCTGGAGCACACCCGCGACGTCATCTTCCTGGAAGAAGGCGAGATCGCCGAGCTGCGCGCCACCGGGGTGAAGCTGTCGAATCTCGCGGGAGAGCCGGTCACCCGGGCCTCGCGCCGGATCACCTGGGATGCCGTGCAGGCCGAGAAGAACGGCTACCCACACTTCATGCTCAAGGAGATCCACGAGCAGCCGCGCGCCATCGCCGATACCTTGCGGGGGCGGCTGCGACCGGACACAGCGGACGCCGATCTGGATGGTTACGAGCTGGATCCCCGCCCCTTGCGGCGGGTCATCCTGGTCGCTTGCGGGACGTCGTATCACGCGGGGCTGGTGGGCAAGTTCATGATCGAGAGCCTGGCGCGGGTGCCCTGCGAGGTCGACCTGGCCAGCGAATTCCGTTACCGGTCGCCGGTGGTGGGACCGAACGATCTGCTGATCGCCATCTCGCAAAGCGGGGAAACGGCCGACACGTTGGCGGCAGTGAAAGAGGCCCGCGCCCAGGGGGGGCGGGTGCTGGCCATCTCCAACGTGGTGGACGCCGCGATTCCGCGCGTGTCCGAGGGGACGGTCTACACCCACGCCGGTCCCGAGATTGGCGTCGCCTCGACGAAGTGTTTCACGGCACAGCTCGCGGCGCTGGCGCTGATCGCCATCCACATGGGACGGCGCAGCGGCAACCTGCCGGGCGCCGAGGCCGCCAAGCTAATCGCCGAGTTGGCCGCGCTTCCCACCAAGATGACCGCCGCGCTGGCGGCGCTGGGCGACCTGAAGGACGTGGCCCGCAAGTACATGGGCGCGCGGGACTTCCTGTTCCTGGGACGCGGCACCAACTTCCCCATCGCGCTGGAGGGTGCCCTCAAGCTGAAGGAGATCTCCTACATCCACGCCGAAGGGTATGCCGCCGGCGAGATGAAGCACGGACCGATCGCGCTGGTCGACGACGGCGTGCCGGTGGTGGTGATCGCGCCCCGGGGGCCGACCTACGAGAAGATCATCTCCAATCTGGTTCAGGTGCGCGCCCGCAACGGACGGGTGATCGCCGTGGGCACCGAAGGGGATCACCAGCTCGCCGACCTGGCGGAGACGGTGCTGTCGGTGCCGGACGTCTCGCCTCTGCTGCAGCCGTTCGTCACCGTGTTGCCTCTGCAGATCATGAGCTACGCCATCGCGGTGGCGCGTGGCAACGACGTCGATCAGCCGCGCAACCTGGCCAAGAGCGTGACGGTCGAATAGCGGCCGCATGGCGGCGCGACTTTCACATACCGACGCCCGGGGACGGGTGCGCATGGTCGACGTGGGAGCCAAGGACGAGACCAACCGCGAGGCGGTGGCCAGCGCGGCGGTGCGCATGGCCCCCGCCACTCTGGCGTTGGCAATGGGTGAGGTCGGTGGTGGCGCCCCCAAGGGAGATGTGCTGGCCACGGCGCGCGTGGCCGCCATCGCCGCCTTGAAGAGGACGTCCGACCTGATTCCGCTTTGTCACCCGGTTCGTCTGGTGGGCAGCGCCGTGGAAATCGAGCGCGATGACACCCTGCCGGGGCTGAGGGTGCGGGTCACCGCGCGGGCATTCGATCGCACCGGCGTGGAAATGGAGGCGCTGGTGGGCGCGGCGGCGGCGGCGCTTACCATTTATGACATGGTGAAGGGGGTGGAGCGCGGGGTGGAGATCGTCAGCGTGCGTCTGGAGGAAAAGCGCGGCGGGCGGTCCGGCGCGTGGCGGCGTGGCGGCTCGGGCACTGCATCGTCATCGGCGGGCGTCAAGGCGCGCCGCGGAGACCGTCGATAACCGTAAGCCGTTTGCGGCATCCAACAAGCAACACGGAAGAAAGGCGCAGGAAAACGATATGGCCACCCCGGAGCACGTACCCCAGCATGTAAAAGTTTGCATCGTCGGTTCAGGTCCAGCGGGATACACAGCGGCAATCTATGCGGCGCGCGCCAATCTGGAACCGACCCTGTTCGAGGGCGGTGGCGCGGAGCTCGAACCGTTCACGCTGCCGGGTGGACAGCTCATGATCACCACCGAGGTCGAGAACTATCCCGGTTTTCCCAAAGGGGTGCAGGGACCTGAACTGATGGACCTGTTCAAGGCCCAGGCGGAGAGGTTTGGCACCAGGGTCCGGACCGCGGACGTGACGGCGGTGGACCTGTCGGCGCGACCGTTTCGCGTCACCGCAAGCGACGGTGTCGTTCTGGCGGATGCCCTGATCATCTCGACCGGCGCGTCGGCGAAATGGATCGGGTTGCCGTCGGAGAAGAAGTTCCAGAACTACGGGGTGTCCGCGTGCGCCACTTGCGATGGCGCTCTGTTCAAGGGGCGGGACCTGGTGGTGGTCGGCGGCGGGGACACCGCCATGGAGGAGGCCACCTTCCTCACCCGATTTGCCAGCAAAGTGACCCTGGTTCACCGGCGCGACGAGTTTCGCGCCTCGCACATCATGGTGGATCGCGCGCGCATGAATCCGAAAATAGACCTGGTCACCAACGCGGTGGTGGACGAAATCCTGGGCGAGTTGCCCAAGCCGGGCGTGACCGGGGTGCGGCTGCGTGATACGCGCAACCATTCCACCAGGGAGCTCAAGGCGGGCGGGGTGTTCGTGGCCATCGGACACGAGCCAAACTCGCACCTGTTTCGAGGCGTGCTGGACACCGACAGCAACGGCTACCTGATCACCAAGGCGGGGTCCACCGCCACCAAGGTGCCAGGGGTGTTCGCTTGTGGAGACGTCGCCGATCACGTCTACCGGCAGGCCATCACCGCCGCCGGCACCGGCTGCATGGCCGCCATCGACGCCGAACGCTTCCTGGCGCATCACCACCACCACTGACCGAACAGTCCGCGCGGCTGTGGGAC
>JBDSME010000229.1:0-4164 GCA_039916065.1 Polyangia bacterium | reverse complement strand
TCCTCGGGCTCGTAGCGCAGGCTGAGCCCGGTGTTGATCATTCCGCCGCCGCCACCCGCCACCACCACCGGCTTCTTGTCATGATTGTGCGCCAGGCCGCGTCCGACTTCCGAGGAGAGGTAGAGCGTGCTGTTGGCCAGCAGGTTCGAGCTTCCCTCGGGCGTCTCCTTGAGGCGCTTGAGCAACTTGGAAAATTTCGTCATCTCCCAGTCAATGCATTTCTGGATGAGCTCCTTGTTCCCGGTCGCGCCTTCCATGTGGGTGAGGTTGTGGAAGTCAGAGGTGACCCCTGCCCAGGGCATGGGACCCGGGCCGAACGCGTTCCCCACCATGAAAGACACAACGCGCGTGAGGTCGCACTGAAACGCGAACACGATGAGCTCGATCATCGCATCCATGCGTTTGTCGTTATCCGCGACGGTGCTGCCCGGATCGGCAGCTGGTCGACAGCCGGCCGCGACCGGCACCATGGTCGAGAGTTGCTGCTCGATGGTGCGCACGCCCGTCAGGTACTGGTCCAGCTTGGCCCGATCCGAAACGGCCATCTTCGCGCTGAGCGAGCGCGCCTGCTCCGCCACGAAATCGAGGACGCTAACGTCGCGCCGCCGCCCGTTGTCCGGCTGGCCGGGCGTCATGGGCGTGGTGGGCGTCGTCGAGATGCCCGCGCCGATCAGGTAGTTCCAGATGTCGTGCGGGTCGGTGCGCTTCGGCCTGGGCGTCGTCTCGTTGCTCCAGGATATCGAGCCTGCGTACGCACAGGCGTAGCCGTTGTCGCAGTCGCTGCGCGTGGACGACGGCGTCAGGCCCAGCTCCAACGATTGCCGTGGGGTCTTCCCCGCCAATGCGTTCGCCGCGATCTGGTCGGCGGAGATCCCCAACCGCAACGTAGAGGTGCTCTTCAGCGCATGGATGCAGGTGAGGAAGGCGGAAACGCCCGACGCGTGATCGCCGACAATATCCGGGGACCCTTGCAAGTTGTCCAGGCCCTGGATGACGGTGACGTCCTGGTAGACGCCATCTTTTACCAGCGGCTGGAAGCTGCGCGGCGCTTTCGCGGGATCGAGAGGCGTCTTGTGTGCCTCGGAGGGGTCCCAGAAGTCGGCCAACACCCCGTTGTTGATCATCCAGTAGACCAGGCGAGTCCGGGCGCCCACCGCCTGCGCGCGCACCCCCCTGGGTAACAGCGACTCCAGGAAGGGCAACGGGAGCGCGACGCCCACACCGCGCAGCACCGCACGCCGAGAGGGAAGGAATTTCAGGTCGTGAATCATGGGCCACCTTGCTTGGTAGACGCATCGCCCCTGCGGGAGCGGAAACTCGGAGAACGGACAACGGTCTCGACCAGCTGGGCGAAGGTTCGCGCGCCTCCTTGGTACGTCGCCGCCGCCCGGTCGATGACCAGCTGGTCAGTGGTGCCCTCGGTAAAGCTGCGTCCAACCGCGAACGCCAGCAGATTCTTGGCGAAACACTTCGGCACCGCCGGGTCCGCGATGAGCAGGTTCATCAGCTCGCGCGGCCCCGCGAATGTCCGCCCGCCGCCGAGGTCGCCTGAAGGATCGATGGCTGCGCCGTTGTCGGTCGTGCGGTAGGCACCGGCGGCGTCGTAATTTTCGAACGCAAGCCCCAGCGGATCCATCAGGACGTGGCAAGCGGCGCATGAGGACTGGCGGTGGACGCGCAGGCGCTCCTTCCGCGATACGCCCACGCTGGCTGCCGGTTCGGGCGGGATGTCGGGCGGGGGGGCCGGTACCGTCTGGCAGAGCAGGTGCTCGAGGATGAACTGGCCGCGCAGCACGGGCGCGGTTTCCAGCGGGTGCGCATAGCTGGCCATCATCGAACCTTGCGTGAGGAGGCCGAAGCGGTTCGCGTTCGGCGCGAGCGTCACCTTCACCGGCTGGGTCGAGTGGGGCAGCGGGAGACCATAGTAGGTGGCCAGTCGGTCGTTCAGGTAGGTGCGGTCGCTGAGCAGCAACCCGTCCAGCGACAGCGCGCCGGTGAAGAGGTCGTGCAGCAGGAGCTCTGTCTCCTGCTGCATGGCGGTTCGAATCTCCTGGGAGAACCCCTTGTAGAGCGCCGGATCGGGCGCGGCCGCGCGCAGGCGGCCCAGATCCAGCCATTCGCCACCGAAGGTCGACGTCAAAGCCTGGGCCCTCGAATCCCCCAACATCCGGGTGGCCTGCGCCAGCACCTGTTCCTCCGTCCCGAGCTCGTTGTTCTGGGCGGCGCGGAAGAGCGTTTCGTCAGGCAGCGAGGACCACAGGAAATATGACAGCCGCGACGCCACCTCGTACCCATTCAGAAGTCTGGGCGTCAAGGAGGTGGGCTCAGGATCGATCTCCACCAGGTAGAGAAAGTAGGGCGACAGGAGCGAGGCCCGCAGCACCAGTCCCAGGGCGTCCTCGTCGTTCCCGCCGGCGGCCTTCTCCTTGGCATAGAGCGACGTCATCAGCCCATCCACGTCTGCGTCCGTGACCTGCCGACGCCACGCGCGCGGCAGGTAGGCCTGCAGCACCTTGCGCGCACAGACCTCCTTTTCGGTGGCGATGTTGCACGTCACCACGCCGGAGCGGCGAGCACCGGCGAGGAGCTCGGTGACCGCCGCGGACGCGATCTTGCTGTACTGATCGATGTGAGCGTCGGTGACGGTGAGGAGTGCTGCCTCGTTCGAAAACCCGCCCGACGCCGAGTCGAGGGCGAACGAATCTGGCAGGCCCGCCGTGGTGCCGAGGAGATCGCGCAGCGTGTTGTTGTACTCCGTCCTGGTAAGTCGCCGCAGCACCAGGTGCCCGGGATCCATCGAACCGGTGCCCGGAGTGCCTGGAGTGCCCGGAGTGCCTGGAGTGCCTGGAGTGCCCGGAGTGCCCGGAGTGCCCGGAGTGCCGGTTCCCGTCTGCCCGGGCATGCCGGCCGTTCCTGCGGGGCCTACGGTCCCGGTGCATCCCGCCAACAACGAGAGCGCCAATGGCGCGAGCGCGAATTTGCCGAGGTTGTTCTTCATTCGGTCACCTCCCTGCGGGCAGACCGGACAGGCAGCTGTCTGGCGCCGATAACACTCCGCGCACCGCCCTGCGGGGCACGAACGAAAAGAAGTGGCTGGTCCGGCGGGCCACAGTCCAAGAATCCGACCACCTACACCGGCGGCCATGACGCAATGAGACTAAAAACTTGAACGGAAATCCTCCCTTGCCTCCTGTCTGAATGGTCGGTTCGGCGTCTTGGAGCGCAACAGCAATGAGGACTTCCCCTAAGGCGACAGCGTGACCGAGCCGGCGTCGAGCGCGATCTCGTAGTAGCCGTGGTCGTTCCAGGGCACCTCGGCGCCACCTTGCTTCAACTTTCCGCCGGCCACGGTGACGCGCAGAAATCTCCCGGAAGGAAAGTGATCGGGCAGGGTCCACTTCCAGGTCTTGTCGGTGCCGTCCATGGTCATCGTCGCTTTCGAGAACACCTTCTGACCTACCCAATAGGCGCCGACCATGTCCACGCGCCCCATCCACATGTCCCCCAGCCCTTTGGTGTGTCTGACGTTGCCGGCAAAGGTCTCGAACGGTATCGGCTTGAACGCGTGATCAGTTCCACCGCTGAATCCGTGGATCAGGAAGGTGCGCCATCCGCCGGCGGCGCGCGCGCTGTCCACCTGCTGGTCGAACACGCTCGCCGCGGCGCCCTCGTCAGAATAGAAAGTGGGGAGCGTAAATGGATCGGTGTTGTCGTTCGGTAGAATGATGCTGTTCTTTGTGCCGCGATTGATGAAGAACCGACCCTTGGCGAGGGTGGTGTAGACCGGGGCCCCATTGGGCGCCGCCATCGTCGTAGGGGCGACGCCGAACTTGGACATCAGGAACATCTGGGCAGCGTCGAGGTCTTCGCCTGTGCCATTGCTGACGTGCATCTTGCTGTGGTTGCCGATCTCGTGGCCGTCTTTCAGCGCGGTTCCCCAGATGGCGTTCGATGAGTCCGGTCTGGCCGTCCACAGATAGAACGTGCAGGGAACGCCCAGCGCTTGCAGCTCTGCATAGTGCTGGATTTGAGACGAGTTCGAATCGTCGAAGGTGTACGAGACGGCGCCCTTGAAGCCGGCCCAGTTGATGACCGTGATGTTGCCCGGAGTTCCGGTTGGGCGCGGTACGTTCGCCATACCAGGCGGAACAGGCAATCGAGGAG
>JBDSME010000228.1:0-2895 GCA_039916065.1 Polyangia bacterium | reverse complement strand
GCCACCACCAGAGAAGCCGGAAGCACGAATCAGCGGCCCGCTCGATAGGTGGCGTGGCAGCGCACGCACACCTGCGACAGACGCCCGTACGAGTCCGCGACGTCGAAGGCCTGTTGCCTGCCGGCCGCCTCCGCCAGGGTCCGCGCTTCCAGGCGCAGGTCGTCCTGATACAGGAAGAACTTCTCCGGAAGCGCGGAGTTGAGCTCGCTCGCGTCCTGGGACAGCGGCCGGCTGAGGCTGGCGTCCGCGGCGATGCGGAGCGCCCCGGACTGGATAGGCTCGTACTGCAGCAACATGATGGCGGACATCAGGTCGCCCATATCGCGAGCGTGCGAGGCCATCCGGCCCTTCAAGATGGCCCTCACCGTCGGCGAGAGCGACTCGGGTGGACGCAGGCGCTCCGGGGTGGAGACGGCCTGAACGAACTGGGCCTGCTGCGGAGGTTCCATCGCTGGCTTGGTCGCGCAGGAACTTGTCCCCGCGGCGAGCATCGCAACTATGACCGCGAAGGCGACGTTGACGCCCCGCTTGTTCGAAGGTCCAGGCATGCCCATCCCTGCAATGGCAGCAACACAGGGGCCAATCACGCGCCCCCTCCCCGCCCCACCGAACCGACGCTGCCTGCGCGCGACTGCGAAAAAACTGCGCTTGCGAGCGCCGATCATGCAGGTTCTGCCGATGGAGTGCAGACTGGGCTGCCGAACGTTATCGATCGCCGTTCGCTGCCACCACTCCCTCTGACCGGACCGACTCGATCGGCAGGTTGAACTCGGCGGCAGCGTGCGCCGCTCCAGTGAACGACAGCAGGGGCACCATGGTGACGACCAGGAGAGATGACGGCGTGGCGCCGGACAGGGCAAAATTTCATGCCCCAACGGAGACGGCCGCCGGAAAACACCAAGACGCCGCCGCGGGAAGCGAAAGCGCGAAACGCTTGCCGACCCGCCGCCCGCGCCGCAGGAACTGCGCATCGTGGTGCCCCGCCTTCGAGCGACTCCCTCGACCCGACGCCCGCCAGCTTCCGCCGTTACGTTCAATCGTCGGCGCGATGGAACCTGGCTTCCTACCCACCACCCCACCTCGACAGAAGACCAACCGGCGCGTCCGTCGCTGGTGCGTTACGAACTTGAAACAGGCGTTCCGCGCATGGCGGCAACCAGTCACCGGCGCGGTCCGCGCGATGCAACCTGGGCGGGCGTATTTGGCTGCAAATTCGCGCTTTTCCCTGAAGGCATCGCCTTTGCATTAGCGACTTGTATGGCGCAGCGAGACCAGATCCCCGACGACACGACGCGGATCCTGATTGCGGAGGGCGACGGTGACTCGCGCCTGGCCCTGAGCTGGTGCTTGCTGTCCGAGGGGTACCACATCGACCCGGTGTCCGACGGATTCAGCGCCGCCGCCGCTCTTGAGCAACCTGACCTGCCGGCCATCGCCATCGTTGATCTCGGATTGCAAGGTCTTGGCGGGAGGCGGCTGATCGAACACATCCTTTCGTCGCCGCGGCTGCGCAGCATCCACATCGTCGCCACCGGTTTCTTCGAACCATTCGCGCCGCTGCCGGCGGGGGTCATCTTCCTCAAGAAGCCCTGCGACGGAGAGGTCTTTCTTCGTACCATCCGCGCCTTGGGCGGGGAAGGTTTACGAAGCTTCTTCCCCAGCCGCCGAGAGCACGCGCTCAGTCAGCCGCCCTGGCCCGGTGTCTCGGGGTGGCCCAGTGCCAGGAGATCGCCGGGCGCGGGACGCAACGGGAGCTCCGATACCCCCCCCACCTCTCACGTCCTCGCGTCGTCGCAGTCTTCTCATGCATCTGTCCGCGGTGTTGGGCGCGGCTCTTCGCCGACTGGCTCTTATCGCGCTGAACAGTCGAAAAACCGCGCGCACAAGGGTTAGCCGGCCCGCTTCCGCCCTCTTCGGGACCATTTGCACCAGCCGCTGACGTAAGGACGCTTGCAGGCGGGGGCGACAAGTATCCGCGCCACCGTCGGATCGGGGCGGTTTGGCATTTGGTGATGGCAATGCCGCCGACATGGGTCCACAGTGTGCGCAGTGCTGTCGGTGCGTGCCGATCGGCGTAGCGGGTTTATTACTGCCACGAGGTGATGGATGGATTCGGTGATTCCAATGACCAAGCAGGGCGTTCGCAATCTCAACAATCTTGGTCCCAAGAAGAAGAAGGTCGTCGCCACAGAGGCTCAACCCCAAGCAGGCGAAGCAGGCGAAGCAGCCGAGCAGGTTCAGGGCAACGAGCAGTCCGCGCCGCAGACCGACGCCCCCGCGGCTTCAGAGTAGCCTCGGCAGATGGAGCCAGCTCGCATGGGGGTAGGGGTGCGGTCTGCGGCGTGCGGGTGCGGGTTCCTGTGGCGATGGCACAGGCGCGATGACCGCGGGCTCGTCGCGGCGGAGCTCACATGAAGATACGCGTGGGATACGAGCTGATTTACAAGCTCCCGCAGCCGACGCCGATGATCCTCACCTTGAACGTGCACTACTCGCGCGCCTCGGATCTGGTCGAGCCTGATCATCTTCGGACCAACCCCTCGGTGGCCACGCGGGGGTACCGGGACAGCTTCGGGAACTGGTGCACGCGTTTGATCGCTCCTCGCGGCCAGTTCAGGATCTTCAGCGACGCCGTCCTCAATGACACGGGCGAACTGGATGTCGTGGCCCCGGACGCGGTCCAGCACCCGGTGGAGATGCTGCCAGAGGAGACGCTGCTGTTCCTGCTCGGCAGCCGCTATTGCGAGACGGACCGCCTTTCGGAGACAGCCTGGAAGTTGTTCGCGCAGGCACCCACGGGATGGGCGCGGGTCCAGACCATCTGCGACTTCGTGAACCGCCACATCACCTTTGGGTATGAGTTCGCCAGCCCCACCAAGACCGCCTGGGAGGCGT
>JBDSME010000227.1:0-2937 GCA_039916065.1 Polyangia bacterium | reverse complement strand
ACACCCACCACGATCCCGCAGGCACGGGCGCCCGCTGCGTGTCGTGCCACATGCCGCGGCTGGTGTACGGCGTGCTCGACGCCCACCGCAGTCACCGCATCGAAAACCCGGATCCGGCGCGTGCGGTTGCCATGGGGCGACCGGATGCCTGCACGCTTTGTCACGTGGAGGCCGATCGCGCTTGGGCGGTGCGCGAGCGTGAGCGGCTTTGGCCGTCTCGCGCCGGCTCGGTTTCCCCTTCCGCGGCCACCGCTCCTGTCCCGGCCGGTGCGCCCATCGACCTTCTGGCGCCGCGTGATGCCGTGTTCGCGGGGGATCCCGTGGGGCGGGCGCTGGCGGCGGATGCCATCGGCCGCGCGCCATGGCCGGCCGACCTCGCGCGCGCCAGAGAGGCCGCCAGCGCCCGGACCGCCGCCCTGCTGGAAGTGGCCGCTACCGACCGCTATCCCGCGGTGAGACACCTGGCGGCGCGGGCGCTGGACCGCATCCTGACGGCGCGTGGTTCGCCGGGGGCGGCCCAGGCGCGCCGTTTCGACGCCACCGCCGCCGAGTCTGAACGCCGGCGTATTGTCGACGCCATTCGCGAGCAGTTGCACACGCGCGAGCAATTGCACAAGCGCGAGCAATTGAAAGAGAATGGTGCACGGGATTCCGCGCGCATCGCCGAGATGCGGAAGGTGGCGCGCACCGCCGATATAGACATCGGCGAATAGCGACTCGGGAAAATTTGGCATTCAGCCCCAAGCTGTGCACTATGGTCGCGGGCGTCAAAGCGTCGACCCTCGGTGGGCGCTGCTGTCACCCCCGACATGTTGAAGACCTTTCCTCTCCCTGATTCAAGCAGGCCCTGTCAGCGGGCAGCCCCGCGTGTCCGAGGGGGAGCTCTCCTGGTGGCAACGGCATTCCTGGTTGCCAGCGGCGACCGCGACGCCGCTGCACAGGGCGCCCCTTCGGAAATCGGCGCGCCAGCCCCAGGCTACCCCGCGCTCCCCACGTCGCCACCGGCGGCCGAACCCTCTCTTCCGCCGCCGGCTCCTGATGTTTCCACTGATCTTACAGGCCGTGAAACGCCTGGCCCTGGCGCACCGATCACCGTGGCGCCTCTGCCTTCCACCGCGCCGATCTCGCCCGTGCCACGGTCCGAGGGACCAGCCGTCGCCGACGCGCCCAGTTCGTGGGGATCCGGTGTGGCGGTCCACGCCACGGTGAGCCAAGGGTTCATGTTGACCACCGGCAATGACTACATCCTGACTGACACCACCCACGGGAGTTTCCAGCTGTCCGAGTTGGGCGTGAACCTGACCAAGGAGCTCACGGACAACCTACGTATCGGTGCGCAGGCCTTTGCGCAGAACCTTGGCATGGGCGGCAATTTCAATCTGCGCGCCGACTGGTATTACCTGGATTATCGGCCGCGGGACTGGTTCGGGTTGCGGTTCGGCCGCCTGCAGATTCCGTTCGGGCTGTACAATGAGTTCAACGATATCGACGCCGCCCGTACGCCCGTCCTGCTGCCTCAGTCGGTCTACCCGCTGCAGGGACGCAGCTTTCTGTTCGCGCAAACGGGCTTCGAACTCTATGGGTTCGCCCGTTCCGCCTCGGCAGGCGCCCTGGAATACCGACTCTACATGGGGACGATTTTCGTTGACCCGGCAATCTTGATCCCACCCGGCGCCGGTGTTGAGCTGAAATTGAACGTTCGCTACGTCGCGGGGGGACGCCTGTTCTGGGAAACCCCTCTCGAGCGCCTCCGGTTGGGCGTGAGCGTGCTAGCCATTCAGCTCGACGTCACCGCGTTCGGAGACGGCATGTCCATTGGCATTCGCAACCGATCCCTCCTGGCGATGGGTTCGGCCGAGTACACGACGGGGCCTCTCATCCTGAGCGCCGAATATGCGCTCTGGCATGCCGACCAGAAGAGCGTCCTTCCTCCTTCCAACTTCATCAAGACCAGCGAGCGCGCCTACGTCATGGCCACCTACAGGCTCACCCCCTGGCTTCAGCCTGCGCTCTACTATGGGCTGTTCTTCCCCGATATCGATCACCGCGACGGCGGTAGCGCCTTTCGTCAGGATGACGTCTCGTTCACCTTGCGCTTTGACGTGAACGGACATTGGAGCATCAAGGCGGAGGGGCACTACATGTCGGGCACGGCGGGCCTGGTCACTCCCCTGTCCATATCGCCGCCTCCCGACAATCCCAAGGACCATTGGGGCGTTTTCCTGCTGAAAACGACGGGATATTTCTGAGGATGATGCGGGTGGGACGACTGATCTACCGGGGACGGGTGCTCCTGGTCGCGCTATCGCTGTTCGCGGTCGCGGCGGGCATCGTTCTCGTGGCCTGGTCCGCCCACGCGATGGCAGCGCGCCCGAGCTTCCTGGTGATCTGTCATCCCGACAGCATCACAACCACCGTTGAGCGCAGCTTCCTGCGAGACGTTTTCCTGAAGAAGGTGAGCAGCTGGCCCACTGGACAGCGCGTGTATCCCATCGATCTCGCACCAAATTCCCCGACCCGCCGCCTGTTCAGCGAAACGGTCCTCAACCGCCCGGTCGAAGCAGTGCGGAGTTACTGGCAGCAGCACATCTTCTCCGGCCGCGATCTGCCGCCCCCCGAGGTCGATAGTGAGAGTGAAGTCATCCGATACGTCCACGAACACGCGGGGGCTGTAGGTTACATGTCCGCAGACAGCTTCGCCGCGGGCGTCAAGGTGCTCACCGTCCGCTGAGCTCCGTCATCCGGGTCGCCCGGGGTGCCGCGGCAGTCGAGACTAGTCGCGATGCGGCGCGATTGCGGGGCGCCGGTTCTTTCGCGGTGCTTGTCGTCGCCCCTTCGCGGGTCGATCGATTAGGATTCGCCGTTCGGCAATGACGGAACAATTTCCGCGACAGTTCGGCAAGTACGTGTTGCTGAAGTCGCTCGCCCGGGGGGGGA
>JBDSME010000226.1:0-5213 GCA_039916065.1 Polyangia bacterium | reverse complement strand
GCATCCACGAGCTTGTCCATCCCCTCGGGTGAGGCGTCGAAGTAGCCGCGGATCTGCAGCCTGCGGTCGACCACCACCAGATGTTCGCCGTGCACGATCTCCCAGAAATCGTCGGCTGTCTTGTGCCGGTCGACGCCGATCTTGAATCCATCCACGACCGCGTGCTGGACCGACTCCATCGAACCGGTGAGGAACGACCACTTGTGCGCGTCCGCGCCATGCGCCGCCGCGTACGCCTTGAGGCGCTCGGGGGTATCTCGCTCCGGATCGACGGAGAACGAGACCAGGTGAAAGGTGGGTCCGAGGTGGCGTGCACGCTTGCCGATCTCGGCGAGTTTTTCGGTCAGCAGCGGGCACATGGTCTGACAGCTGGTGAAGATGAAATCAGCGACCCACACCTGGCCCACCAGATCTTTGCTGCCGAAGGGACGGCCGAGTTGGTCGGTCATGTTGAATGCGGGGACGGCCGAGAGCACCGGTGGCGGGGGATTCAGCCGGCGCATCATCGAACGCGCCAGCGGCAATCCAAAGAGCAAGGCCAGGGTGATCACCCAGAACAGCGGGCGCGAGATCAGGCGGCCCACGGCGCCACCGCCCGGGGCGGGCCGCGCGTTGACGGGTGCTGGTGGAGCGGAGGCGGCTGCTGCAGCCGCGACGGTATCCTGGGATGACATGGGCGTAGTGATTCACCGGCCGCCATCTGGTGTCAAGTGATCCGGCGCCAAGTCATGATAGCGTTTGGAGCATGACCGCAAGCAGGCCAGGGGGCAGGCAAGGGGACAGGCCCGGGGGACCGCCTGAGGACCTGGCGGCCTGGCCAGATGGAGCGCACGGTGTGTCGCGGCCGCGAGGGTGGGGCAGTGCCAGCGCGGGGAAGATCGGCATGTGGATCTTCCTGGGCAGCGACGCCATGGGTTTCGGGGGCCTGCTGCTGGCCTACGCGATGTTGCGGGTGCGGGCGGCGGCATGGCCCGATCCCGCGCTGCGGTTCGATCGTTCCCTGGCGGCGATATTCACCTTCGTGTTGCTGTCCTCAGGCGCAACCATGACAGCGGCGGTCGCGATGGCGCGCGCCGGCAAGTGGCCGGCGGCGCGTGGGTTGCTTTGGCTGACGGCGGCGGCGGGGGCGGCCTTCGCCGCCGGGCAGGCGGTGGAATTTCAGGCGCTGGCCTCCGCCCGCCACCTGGGCCTGACCGCCGATCACGCGGCGGCCCTGTTCTATGTGATCACCGGCTATCATGGCCTGCACGTGCTGGTCGGCGTGGGCATGTTGGCCCTGCTCGCCTCCCGGGCCACCGCCGACCACCAGTCCGCGAGAGCGGCGGGGGTGTCGACGCTGGAGGTGGCCTCGCTCTACTGGCAGTTCGTGGATCTGGTCTGGGTCGTCATCTTCACGGCGCTGTACCTGTTCCCCCCGGGAGCCAGTCATGGCTAGCGGGACACCCGCGAATTCGGGACCGCGGCCATCTTCATCTGAGCTGAGGTACGTCTGGCGGCTGATGCTGCCGTCCCTGGGGATGATGGTCGCGATGGGTGTTGCGCTGGTACTGACGCTTGGACCAGGGCTCGCCTGGTCGCGGGCGGCGCTGATCACCGCGTTGACCGCTCTGGCGCTGTTGACGGTGGGGGTGTCCCTGTTCTGGTCGATGGGATTGCGCCGCGAACCGCTGTCGATACGACTGGTGATTCTGGTGCCGCTGGCCCTGGCCCTGGCAATCACCGTCGCGTTGATGCTGGACGCTCATTTTCGCGGTCCGGGCCTGGGGGATCGTGCCCTCGGCTGACCCACCGCGAAGCCTGCGGCGCCGGGCCCGCCGCGCGGAAGCGCTGCTGCTTATTTTGGCGGTGCTGCAGCTGGCGGGTCGCGGCTCAGCCTGGGCCCTCTGCCCCAACTGCCTGGGTCAGGCCCGATCGGTCACGCCCACCCTGGAGCTGGTCGGGCTGTTCTTGCTGCTTCCCTTCCTGGTGGCGTTCGCGGTCTTCCGCCTGATCCGGCGCGTGTCCTCCCGTGTGCCCCCCCGGTGACAAATAGGCTCTACCCCCTTGACGAGCCGGTCGGGTGATTAACAGTTGTGGGATCATTTCATTATCGGGGGACAACATGGACAACAACATGGAGGTGCGGCACCTGGGCCGCGAGGCGAAGACCGCGCTGGAGATCGCCATCGTGACGCTGGCGCCGTCGGAACTGGTGGAGCGGCTGGCGCTGGTGGCGGGGCTGCTGGAGGCGCTGGGGGAGATCCCGGCGGGTTCACCTCCGACGGCCACCCTGATGCCGAAGACCGTGCAGCGGGCGCAACGGGTGCTCGCCGAGTGGCGCAAGTGGGAGCAGGCCAACGTGAAGCACGTATCAGCGTGAGGGCGCGGGAGGGCTCGCCCTCCCGCCGACCCACCCGCTTGTCGTCGATCCCGGCGCGGCAAAACCGCGCCTCCCTGTGCTTGGACTGGCGCTGCCGTCGCCTGAAGACGGATTCTGATCAGGGCAGGTACCTGTGACTGGCGACTAACGGCGGCGCGGTCTCTCGGCCGACCTGCCCGCATCGGGAGCGGGACCATCGGCGGCCCCTCCGTCGGCGTCGGGCGTGGGAAGCGGGGGAGGGGTCCAGGCGGGCTGGGTGGCCAGCCGTTCGCGGAGCGCGTCGCTGGCGGGGGTATTGCGCAGCATCACCAACGAGCGGACGTAGTGAGCCATCGCCCACAGCTCGATGTCTGGTAAGACGTTCTTCCAGGTAGGCATGGCGGTGCCTCCAATCCCAGCGGCGATGGTTCGCGCGATGTCCGCGGTGCTGTCTCCGGCGCGCAGCGGATTGAAGGTAAAGTCGGTGGGCAAGATCTCCACCCCGTAGTCGCTGGGCTTGCGAACCGCCGCGTACAGATCGCCGCGAAACGCTTCCAGACGCATGCCGGTCAGGTCCTTGGTGGCTTCGAAGATCTCTCCGCGCGGCAGGTACGCGGGATGGCAAGCCACCGCGCACTGGGCCAGGCCATGGTAGACGCGCGAACCGCGGTCGATGGCGGCCTGCTCGCGGCCTTGCCACGGGTCGTGCGACAGCACGATAGGTTCGCCGGGCTTCTCCTGCCGCCAGCGCGGCGAGAAGGTCTTGATGTACTGGATCAGATCGTCCAGCTGAACAGGCGGGACATCCCAGGCCAACATCGCCGTTCCGTGCAGACCACCGCTGATGGTGCGACGGAAATCGGTGTCGTTCGGCAACTGCCCCGCCGCCACCGCCGCGAATTTGTAGACGCCCAGGCGCAAATCGCGCGGTGGCGGCTGCAGCCCCCGCGCGGAAGCTCCAGCGCCGTCGCCGGCATCGCCGTGGCAGGCACGACAGTAGTGGACATAGGCGTCGGCGCCGCGGTTTAGCTGTTCGGGGCCCACGGCGCGCCCGCCCAGGGTCAACGATTCCGTGAACGCCGGCCGCGCCTGCGGTGAAGGAGGGCGACAGCCCGCCCCGGCCGCAATCAATGTGGCCGCCGCCACGATGTTCAGCGCGCCGCGACGTCTTGTCGTCATGCCACGAACACCGCCACCAGGACCACCAGCCAGGCCACGGTCACCAGATGCCAGAAGGACGCCACGGCGGCGACAGACGAACGCCGCACGCCGCTGCCGCGCCCGACGCGCACCACCAGAGGCGCCAGAAAAATCAACGCCGCACCCGCGTGCGCAGCGTGAAAGATGGTCAGCGCAAAGATCACCGACGCCACCAGGCCGCTGTCTGGCCGCACGCCCGTCTGCAACAGCCACCGCCAGCCAAGGCTCTGCACCACCGTGAAGGTCACCCCGGCAACGGTGGCAAGCACCAGCGGTGGCAGCAACCGGGGCCGCGGCCGCCCTCCCGGGTTGCGCGTGGTGGCCCAGCCCATCGCCGCGCTGCCGACCAGGGCCGCCGCCGTCGCCAGCGCCGGCCACGGCCAGAGCGGCGGCGGTGGCGCCTCGCCCGGCGGTGGCCAGCCTGGCGCCTGCACGCGGATGATGGCGTACGCAAGCAGCACGGCGGCGAAGGCCATGAACACCGCCCCCAAAGCCACCGCCATGCCGACGGACAGGGTCGCCGTCCCCTCCGGGGCGTCGCCCACCGGCGCGTCGGAGGCACCCGGGGCGGCGGTCCGGGCTCCGTCATTCGTCGCCGCCGCCGCGATCATGTCGGCCCCTCTTCGTTCTGTGCCAGGTAGTCGCGCCCCAGCTTCTCCTTCACCGCGGGATTTCCCAGCTCGTGTGGCCCCCCGAACACCCGGGGGATCTCCGCGAAATTGTGATGCGGCGGCGGCGAGGCCACCGTCCACTCGAGCGTTCCCACTTCCCAGGGGTTGGCGGGGGCTGCCGGTCCCCAGAACAGGCTATAGAAAAAATTCGCCACGAACAGGAGCTGAGCGGCCCCCATCACGAAGGCGGCGTTCGAGATCAGCCGGTTGAGGGGCATCAACGGCCGCAGGAACGCGTAAGCCGAAGGATCGGGCAACCGGCGCTGCATTCCGGCGTAACCGAGCACCAGCTGCCCGCCGAAAGTGATGATGATGGTGACCAGCGTCAGGACAAAGTGCGCCTGCCCCAGCCGCTCGTTCATCATCCGGCCGAACATCTTGGGGAACCAAAAGTAGGTGGCTGCAAAAGCGCCCAGCAACACCGCCGCCGACATGGTCAGGTGAAAGTGGCCAACCACGAAGAAGGTGTCGTGCAGGTAGACGTCGGCCAGGATGTCGGCCAGGAACAGCCCGGTGAACCCGCCCGCGCCGAACACGAACACCAGCCCCAGCGCGAACAGCATCGGCGTGGTCAGGCGCAGTGCCCCGCGCCAGACGGTTCCCAGCCAGCTGACCCCCATGGTTATTGCGGGGACGGAGATGATCATGGTCAGCAACATGAAGCTCTCGCCCAGCATGGGGCTCATGCCGGTGGCGAACATGTGGTGGCCGTAGACGACTCCCGACAGGATCACGATGGCGATCAACGACCAGACATTCACCCGGTAACCGAATGCCGGCTTGCGGGCGAAGAATGACAGCAGGTCGCTGGCGATGCCCCACGCGGGCAGAATCAAGATGTAAACCTCGGGGTGTCCGAAGATCCAGAACAGGTGCTGGTAAAGGATGGGATCACCACCGGCCTTGATGGCGGTGCCGGCCGTGAAGAAGCGCGTCCCCAGCACCCGATCAAAGAACAGCAACACCGCGGCCGCCGCCAGCACCGGCACGAAAAGCGCGTTCAG
>JBDSME010000225.1:0-5786 GCA_039916065.1 Polyangia bacterium | reverse complement strand
CCCGCGGCCTTGTAGGTGCGGACCGCGACGTCGGACAATCGCTGCACGAGACTCTTGGACAGATCGCGGGCCACCATGTTCTCGATGCCGCGGCTCTCCCGGTACTTGACGCTCCATTTGGCCTTGAAGGTGGCGATGCGCCCCTCCACGTTCGGCTCGTTCTTGAACACCATCTCGATGGGCGGCAGGGCGCGCGGCTTCTCGTTGCCGATCACGCCTACGTAGAGTTCCCGACCGTCGATGAACTCCTCGACGATGGCGTCGGTGCCGATCTTGTCGTGGATAAAGGTGATGCGGGTATTAAGGGCCTCGTCGTCCCGCACCACCGACGATTGAGCGATGCCCACCGAGGCGTCCTCGTCCAGCGGCTTCACAATGAGGGGGAAGCGCAGATCGCTGGGACGGGCAATGGGCTGATCGATGGGGCAGACCATGAAATGCGGGATGAGGATGCCGTGGTAGGCCAGCACCTTCTTGGTCAGGGCCTTGTCGCGCGCCAGCATCAGCCCTTCACAGGAGGCCCCGGTGAAGGGCAGCCCCAGCATCTCCATGATCGCACCGACCGTGTAGTCGAGGGCGGAGTCCCCGCGAAATCGCTCGGCCAGGTTAAACACCACGTCCGGCGACTGAGCGCGCAGGCCATGGATCAGCTGATCGATGTCGTCCTTGTAGCCCAGGCACTGCACATCGTGGCCGCGGGCGATCAGGGCACGCGCCACGTCGAACTCCGCCTCGTCGACCGATTCGATGTGCTTGGTGAAATCCTGCCCGGCGGGCGGCGCCTCGTCCGTGTCGAACACAACCAGGATGCGGGTCTTCTTCATGAAAGTGACCGAAGGCGAACGCCAAAGAACTTACGCCCAGCGCCGGGGGTATGTCGAGTGCCGCCTTCGATCATCTGGCATCTGGACCATCCGACAATGCCCGGGCGGAGGAAGGTGATAACGTTCGTTCGTTCATGGACCCGGAACTCAATCGACTGCGCGCGGCCGTGGGCGTGCGCCGCACCTTCGCGATCATCTCTCACCCGGATGCAGGGAAAACCACCCTAACGGAGAAGCTCCTGTTGTACGGAGGGGCGGTACATCTGGCGGGGTCGGTGAAACAGAAGGCGGGCGGGCGCCAGACCACCAGCGACTGGATGGAGATCGAACGCCAGCGCGGAATCTCCATCTCCACGAGCGTTCTGCAGTTCACCTATGCCGGCCGGCAGATGAACCTGCTGGACACGCCGGGCCACAACGACTTTTCGGAGGACACCTATCGCACCCTGGCAGCCGCCGATGCGGCGGTGATGCTGATCGACAGCGTCAAGGGCGTGGAGCCGCAGACCATCAAGCTGTTCCAGGTCTGTCGGATGCGCGGGATCCCCATCGTCACCTTCATCAACAAGATGGATCGCAGCGGCCAGGATCCTTTCGACCTGCTGGATGAAATCGAACGCGTGCTGGGCATCCCCTGCAGTCCCGTGACCTGGCCGGTGGGCTCCGGGACCTCATTCATCGGCGTCTACGACCGCCCCGGTCACAGGCTGCTCACCTTCGATCGCGCGGAATCGGGCTCGCGTCGCGCTCCGATGACCGAGTCGTCGTTCGATGAGGAATGGATCGGCGAAGCGCTGGGCGAGACCGGTCGGGCGCGGGTGAAGGACGAGCTGGCGCTGCTGGAATCGGCTGGCAACCCTTTCGACCCGGAGGTCTTTCTCCGCGGGGAGGTGACGCCGGTGTTCTTCGGCAGCGCCATGAACAACTTCGGTGTGGAACCGTTTCTGGATCGCTTCTCGGAGCTGGCGCCCCCGCCGCGCGCGCGCATCACGTCCATCGGCAGCCTGGCGCCAGACGATCCGAGCTTCTCCGGCTTCGTGTTCAAGATCCAGGCAAACATGGATCCGCAGCACCGGGATCGGGTGGCGTTCGTTCGCATCTGTTCGGGACGCTTTCGGCGCGGCATGCAAGTGCTCCACGTGCGCACCGGGACCGAGCTGACCCTCTCGCGCCCGGTGCAGTTTCTGGCCCAGGAGCGCACCGTCATAGACGAGGCCTATTCCGGGGACATCATCGGTCTGTGGGACCCGGGCCTGCTGCGCATCGGCGACAGTCTATGCGAGGGCACGCCGCTCGACTTCGAAGGAATTCCGCGCTTCTCACCGGAGCACTTCGTGCGGGTGCGCCTGGAAGACCCCTTGAAGCGGAAACAGCTGAAGAAGGGGCTGGACCAGCTGTCCGAAGAGGGGGCGGTGCAGCTCTTCTTCGATCGCAAACGGCTGGAGCGCGAGCCCATCTTGGGGGCGGTGGGCGTCTTGCAGTTCGAAGTGATCCAGGCACGGCTGAAGTCGGAATACCGTGTGAACGTGGGATTCGATCGCCTGCCCTTTCAGCTGGCACGATGGATCGAGGGCGAAAATCTCAATCTGGATAAGTTCGAGTTGTCGGGGCGCACCACCTGTGTGCTGGATGTCGAGGAGCGCCCGTTGGTGTTGTTCGATTCCGAGTGGCTGTTGCAGATGGCCCAGACCGACAACCCCACCGTTCGCTTCATCGCCGCCGTCCAGCCCGGTCGCGGCACACGATCCGCCGCCTGACCGGTTCTCCGCCTCAAGAATTCAGCAAGACTCAAGAAGAACGAGAGGACAGCGGGGGGAGCGCGCGGCCGCGCGCCTCTGACTGATCACGCGATCCAGGCGTGCTGATGGGCTTGTGCAGGATGATGTTGCGGCCGGCGCGGCGGCCCTGCTCGTATGACTCGGTGGCCTGGATCCCGATGCCGGCGCCGCCCGACCGCCGCGGATAGCGCCGGCTGAGATAGTCGCCCAGCGCGGGATCACCCACCCAGATCAGCCCTTCCCGGCGGTTGTCCTCCGCGGCCACTTTCAACTTTTCGTCAAATCCGATCATCACCCCCAGCATGAACCGCAGGCGCTCTCGGTTGCCGGGCAAGCGTGCCGCGCGACGGTGGTCACGCCACAACCGCTCCGCCGTCTCCATCAAGAACCCGTGCACGTAGACCGCGACATCGAGGTTGGAGGACGTGCCACACAGCTCCAGCACCCGCCCGCTCCGCCCCTCCCGGGCCAGGTATGACGGCACCCAGATCACCTCCACGAAGAAATGGCGCGCCAGGATACCGGCCAGTACGTGCTCCGCCGCGGACACGCGCCCGCTCGGTACCCCCGCGTGGCGGAAGGTGAACCCTTCGCGTGCGGAGGCCGCCGCGGCGTCGATGTTGTGGTGAAGCATCAAGCGCTGGGCCGCCTTCATCGCCGCCGCCGCCTCATGCTGGTTTGGGCTGTCCGCCAGGGCCAGCAAACGCGCGATCCGGCGCAGCACCGGGCTGCCCTGCCCGTAGATCGACGCCGCGCCGGCCGACTCGCCGGCTGGCGATTCCCCCATCGGATCCGGTCGAGGCAGGCCGCTGGCCGTGGCGTCGAAGCCATGCTGCCGGCACACCGCTTCGAACGCGGGGCCGTGCGCGGTCTGATCGCGCACGCCCAGCGCCTCTTCCACGAACTGATGAGCGATCTCGTGCTTGATCACCTCCCTCACCACAGTCCAGGGACAGTCCAGAACCAGGCGCTTTGAAACCGACAGCGTACGGGTCTCTCCCACCCAGGCGCCCAGGCGGCGGACAGTATCGGACAGCGCGAACACCGGGCGGCGCAGGCGTCCGCGAAAATGGTTCTGGTTGAGCTCCGTCCAGGTCTGGGCGAGCTGGAGCACCAGGGCACGCTCCAGCGCCGCATCCAACGGCGCACGCCCAGCGGCGGCGCCCTCTGACCCGGCCGGCGCCCCACTGCCTTGGCCAAACGTTGCTGCACGCACCACGCATTCACTGGCACGCCAGCCACCCGCCGTCCATAGACGAGACGCCTTTCCCGCTCTAGGAAGCGCTGGTGGCGAGCCGAACCGGTATGCGGCGGCGGCGGGCTTCCGAGCGGCCGGCGGTGCGCAAGCGGGCATGCCGGCAAGCGGGACGTCCCGAACGACGGGCTCGGCTCACCTCGCGGCGCATCTCCTCCTCCAGTGAGACCAGCAAGGCGCGGGTGGCGGCACGCATCTCGGCTCGTCCCTCGGGGAGACGCCCGGAATAATCCTCGCCGAAATCACCCTCGTCGAACAGAAACTCGTCTTCCATCTGGCGGGGCCGGTAGCTGGGGAGCAGGTCAGCGATGGCCTCGAGGCGAGCGCGGCGCCGCAGCGCCCTCTGAACCAGCCCGATGGCAGCCCCGAACGCGAGCACGCCGAACATGAACGCGGCCAGTCGGATTCCGTGGAGACCAAAATGAACCGCGCTGCCCAACACGAACGCCCCTGCGCCAACCACACCCGAAATGAGCAGAGGGCGATGCCATCTGGTGGTGGTCGATCTCACTGCGCTTGTAGACGGCGATGCCACGATCAGAACATCGACGGCGCCGCCAGAACCTGAAGGCCAGCCCTTTCACGGTCACGGCTTCAGCGCAGCGTCATGGTGTGTGTGCCGGTGCCTCGGCAGTAGCAGGTGAAGGTGGCTGTCGGTTGGGTGACGACCTCGCCGAATTCGCCGGTGCATGCGAGACTGCCACGATGGCCGATGGTGAGGCTCCACCCGAACGCGCCCTGGGAGAAATCAACCGGGTGGAGGGTGATGGACATACCAACGCCAACGCCGACGGCAACCTGGACGACGATTGGCCCGAAGGCCTGGTGGCCGTCGGCGGCGAGCTAACCCCTGAGACCCTGGTGCGGGCCTACAGCGCGGGGATCTTCCCCTGGTCGTCGGACCCAGCTGTCACCTGGTGGTCGCCCGATCCGCGGGCCATCTTCGACCTGGACACCTTCCACGCGCACCGCAGCGTCCGCAAGACGGTCCGACAGAACCAGTGGCGGTTCACGACCGACCAGGATTTTTCCGGCGTAATGCGGGCGTGCGCCGCGCCCACACCCACGCGCCCCAGCACCTGGATCACCGAGGATTTCATCGCTGCCTACGTCACTCTGGCCCAGCGCGGACAGGCCCACAGCGTGGAGGTGTGGGAGGGAACGGAGCTGGTCGGGGGGCTCTACGGTGTGACCCTGGGTGGGTTCTTCGGCGGCGAATCGATGTTCCACCGCCGCGCCGATGCCTCCAAAGCAGCCGTGACCTTCCTGGTCGACCACCTGCGCGCCCGCGGGTACACCCTCCTCGACGCCCAGGTCCCCAACCCCCACCTTGCCCGTCTGGGGGCCATCGAGATCCCGCGCAACAACTACCTCCACCGCCTAAAAAAAGCCCTCTCGTTAAGAGTGACGTTTTAGTCCCGATCGAAGGACGGAGAGCCAATACTCAATTTTTTATGAGTGTGGTGGGTCCTTCTTCATCGTCGGGGGCAGGCTCCTGTGCGCAGATGCGGTTGCGGCCGGACCGCTTGGCCAGGTACATGCACTCATCGGCCGCGACTACGAGTTCAGAGGCGTCGTGCAGTCGCGGGTCGGGGCAACGGGCCACGCCGATGCTGACGGTCACGGGGATGGCCTTGCCGGCGGTCTCGAAACGGTGTTCCTCGACCGCCCGGCGAATCCGTTCCGCCAGCAACTCGGCCGAGGGCAGGTCCAGGCCCCGGCAGACCACCACGAATTCTTCGCCGCCGTAGCGCGCCAGAATATCGTCGCTGCGCAGGGACTTGGCCATCAACACCGCCAGTTCCTGCAAGACGAAGTCACCGACCGGATGACCGTAGCTGTCGTTGACCGTCTTGAACCGGTCAATGTCCAGGAACAACAGACTCAGGGGCAGGCGGTGCCGCTCGGAGTAGGTGAACTCGCTCTGAA
>JBDSME010000224.1:0-7949 GCA_039916065.1 Polyangia bacterium | reverse complement strand
AAGCCCGCTTCCACGCCCAAGCTGTGGTCGGAGGGCTGACCGTAACCGGTGAGGGCGATCAAGCACAGGTCACCGTGTTTGCGGGTCCGCCGCACCCGGCGCGCCAGCTCGAAGCCGTCCATCTCCGGCAGCCCCACGTCCAGGATGGCGATGTCGGGGTGCACTTCCTCGATCAGAGCCAGCCCCGCGCGCCCATTGTCGGCGGCGTGACACTTGAATCCCGACAGCACCAGCAGCTCGCAGAGCATCTCACGGCTGTCCCGGTTGTCCTCCACCACGACCACCGTCGCGCCATCGGGCACCCCGCAGGGGTCCGACTCCCCGGCCGCCGCCTGCTCGCGGTGGTGGGCGCGGCCGATTCGCTGCGCGGCGATCACCCCGTCCGTGACCACCAGAGGCAGCCGCAACACGAACTCGCTCCCCTTGCCTTCACCACCGCTGTGCGCGGTGACCGTCCCGCCGTGCATCTGGGCCAGGGAGCGCACCAGCGTCAGTCCCACCCCCAGCCCACCGGCGGAGCGATCCAGCGTGCTGCGGGACTGGACGAACAGGTCGAAGATCGACTCCAGCATCTCAGCCGGAATGCCGGCGCCGTCGTCACGCAACTGAACCACCGCCTGATCATTTTCGCGCGCGGCGTTGATGGCGACGTGTCCACCGCGGGGGGTGTACTTCACGGCGTTGCTCAACAGGTTGACCACGATCTGCTGCAGCCGCGCCGGATCGCCGTCAACGATCAAGGAGCGCGGCGACAGCTCGGCGGCCAGGCTGATGCCTTGCGCGTCGATCTGCCCACGCACCGCATCGACGGCGTCCTTCACCACCGTGTTGAGATCGATGTGCTGCTTCTTCAGCTCCACCTTGTTCTGGGTGACGCGGCTGGCCTCCAGAAGATCGTCCAGGAGCCGGGTCATCTGCTGAGCCTGGCGCTGCAGGATGGCCAGGAAGCGGTCGCGCCGCCGTTGCGCCAGGGCCGGCAGCTGCTCGGCCGCGGCGCCGCTGGGCAGGGTGCCGGGCGCGCCGGAGGCGGCGTTATCCACGGTCAGCAGGGCGGTGGCGGTAACGATGGCCCCCAGCGGGTTGCGGAGCTCATGGGACAACATGGCCAGGAACTGATCGCGCCTCCGAACCGCTTCGCGGATTTCTTCCTCGGCATGCTTCTGTTCCGTGACGTTGCGGAAGATGACGATGATCCCGACGATGCGTCCCTGAGTGTCGCGCAACGGCAGACGGGTGACGAGATCCCATTCCTCGCGGCCGGCGGTGGTCGCTCGCTGCTCCAGGCTGTAGTGCTGGGCGTGGCCCGTGCGCAGCACCTCCTCGTCCTGCTTGTGCAGCGCCAGAGCCAGCTCCTGGTCGGCCAGCTCGAACGCGGTCTTGCCGTCGGCTCCGTCCGGGTTCTTCAGACCAAGACGGTCCGCCATGGCCCGGTTGGTGCGAATGAAACGTCCAGCGGCGTCCTTGAAGTAGATGGCGTCAGGCACGGTGGCCAGGAGGGAGTTCAGGAGATAGCGCTCATGGAACAGCGCATCCTCTGCCGCCTTCAGCCCGCTGACGTCGATCATCGTCAACACCACGCCGTCGATGGTCCCCTTGGCACGATAGGGGAGAATGCGCAGGAAAAAGGTCCTGTCGCGCACCCCCTGCAGCTCCCGCTCCACCGGCTCGCCGGAGGCCAGTACCCGCTTCAGATCGTCGACCAGCTCGGGGTGATCCACCTTGTGGGCGAAGGTGTCGATGGGCCGACCCACGTCGTGCGGCAACAGGCTGAAAGTCTCGGCAATCTGGGGGGTAAACTTTCGAATGCGGAGCTGGCGATCCATGAACACCGTGCCGATCTCGGTGCTGGCCAGCAGGTTGTCCATGTCGTTGGCAAGCTCGGTCAGTTCGCCGATCTTGCGCTGGTACTCCGCGTTGACGGTGTACAGCTCCTCGTTGACGCTCTGGAGTTCTTCGTTCGTGCTTTGCAGTTCCTCGTTGGACGCCTGCAACTCCTCGTTGGACGCTTGCAGCTCCTCGTTGCTGGTCTCCAGCTCCTCGATGGCGGCCTGCAAATTTTCCTTGGTGTGGCTGAGCTCCGCCTCCAGATCCCGCAGCTGTTCACGGGAGATCTGGTCCAGGTCGACCTCCGTCCCCGATGCTGGCGCGGCGGCCTTCGCCCCATCCACCACGTCGAAGGCGATGAGCAGGTGGGCGGGCCCTCCCGTGCGTCCACGCACGCGGCGTATGGTGACCTTGTACACCCCCTCTGCGCCGCTGGTTTCGATACGCACCCCGTTGAACACGATGGGCGCGGCCTCGTTCAGGGCGCGCTTCAAGCCCCCCAGCAGCACCATCTTCAGATCACTGTCCACCGCGTCCGTCACGTCCAGGTCCTGGCGACCATCTCGCAACCGCAGGAAGCGGCTGGCCCCTCCGAACGCATGCACCAGTTCTCCCCCCTCGGCGACGAGCAGACTGGGCGGCATCACCTCTTCCAGCAACGCGTCGTAGGTCCCCAGGAGCTGGGTCACCGAATAGCGCGCCGCCGGCGCACCCGGCGCACTCGAGCTGGACAGGGGGGCGGCGGTCAGCGGGTGCAAGGTGGGGCGCGGTTCGAGCTGGGTGATGGGGAGCAGGCGGGCATCCACGGGCATGCGGGTGTCCGTGTGCTTGCGATAAAGCCGCCAGTGCTTGTCGATCACCTCGAAGTCGCGGGCGATGATCCCCGCGGTTTCGCTGGGCCCCAGGAACAGCACGCCGCCGCGCTTCAGCGCGAAGTGGAACAGCGACAGGACCTTCTGCTGAGCGGCGAGTTGCAGATAGATGAGCAAATTGCGACAGCTCACGAAGTCGACCCGCGTGAAGGGTGCGTTCTTGATCACGTTGTGCTGCGCGAACACCACCATCTGGCGCAGGTCGGCGACCACCTGGTAGGCGTCGCCCATGCGAAGGAAGTAGCGGGCCAGCCGTTCCTTGGAGACATTCACCAGCGCGTCGGCGTCGTAGATACCCTGGGAAGCCCGTTCGATCGATCCGCGGTGGACGTCGGTGGCGAAGATCTGTACCGGACGCTCGCCCAGCTTCTCCATGAGCTCGCGCAGGACGATGGCCAGCGAGTAGACCTCCTCACCAGTGGCGCAGCCGGCTATCCAGAAGCGCACCGGCTCGTGACGCGGCACCCGCTGCAGCAGCTCGGGCAGCGCCCGCTCCTCCAGCACGGTGAAGGCTTCCTGGTCGCGAAAGAACCTGGTCACTCCGATCAGGAGGTCGCGATACAGAACGTCCAGCTCTTCGCGGTCGTCGCGCAGCCGTTGCACGTACTCGTCGACGTTGCTGGAGCGCGCCAGGGCCAGGCGGCGCTCGATGCGTCGGGTTACGGTGCTGGGCTTGTAATGGGTGAAGTCGATCCCGAACTGCTCTTGCAGCATCCGGTAGACAGCGCCGATTCCCTTTCTTTCTTCAGTCTCTCCGCCAACAGATGATGCCTGTTCACGCCTCACCGAAGCGTGGTTCAGCAACACCTGGGGCATGTCCTCGGGCGCCAGCAGCCACTGCGCCACGCCGACCTCGCTGGCGGTCCTGGGCATGCCGTCGAACTGCGCCGTGGCGATGTCCTGGACGATCACCAACCCGCCCGCGTCGTGTACGTCCCGGATGCCGCGCGACCCGTCCGTTCCACCACCCGACAGGACGATGGCTACGCCCCGGGGTCCGCAGTCCTGGGCCAACGAACGGAAGAACATGTCGATTGGCAACGTCAGCTCGTGCTGGCGTCCGCGGTCGCTCAGCAGCAAGAGCCCGTCGGAGATGATCATCTCCTTCCTGGGCGGGATGAGATAGATGTTGTTCGGTTCCACGGGCATGCCGTCTTCCACCGGATGGATGGGCAGATCGGTGTGACGCGCCAGCAGCTCGTCCATCAGACTCTTGAAGTCCGGGGAGAGGTGCTGAATGACCACGAAGGCCATCCCGGTGTCCTTTGGCAAATGGTCGAAGAACCGTTCGAGGGCGTTCAACCCGCCAGCGGAAGCGCCGATGCCAACGACGAAATGGGGAATGCGGGAAGTGGTCATGGGAGCATGATCCTTGGGTCATGCAGCAGGGAGTCAGAGGGTTGCCCGCGGGTTACGACACTGGATTAAGCACCGCCCACGCAAGGAGCAAGGGCCCTGTCTGATTTCTTGGACATCCCGTCCCCCAACCGACAAGTGGCCGCTGACGCAAAGTGTCGGCGAGGCCGCGCTCAGCAGCTCATTCCGCAGGCAAAGCTGCCAGCGGACGAACTGCAGGGGGTGGCGGCCGCCCCTCCCGGGCAGGTGATGTCACAGGTCGAGGCTTGTGTGCAGGTGACCTGACAGGAACCCTGGCAGCTGATGTGGCACGCGCTGACGCGGTTGCAGGTGGCTGTCCCTCCCGCAGCCAGGGAAGCGCTGCAATCGCTGACGTCCTGGCAGAGGTAGTGACCCCGCTTGCCGAGGTCGGCCTGGCAGGTGCTGCTCCCGTGGCACGACACCTGGCAGTCGTCGCCGCAGGAAAGGACGCAGGCGTCTGTGGCCGCGCAGGTGACGTCACAGCCCTGGTCACAACCCACGTCACAAGTGGGCTGATTGGCACAGAGGCAGTGGGCACCGTCGCAGTATGAATCGTGGCGGCGACAGCCAGAGAACACGGCCGTGCTCGCCGTCGCCATCACGAGAAGCAGGACTGTAAGAACCAGCGGCGGCCAGCCCGTACCCTCTTTGTATGCCTTGTCTGCCGAAGCTCCGAGTCCGATTTCCATGCTGCACGACGTAAGCACGGCGGAGTTCGCCCGCAACAACCCCAAGCAACAGACGCGTCAAGAATCTGACGGTGCAGGAATCTGACGGTGCAGGAATCTGGTCGGTGAGGGTCAACAACCCCTTGCCTGGCGAACAATGACGCGGTCGCGCCAAATTTGCGGCGCGATCAGGTCAACAGACGGTGCGTCGGCGGCGCTTCACGGGTTGAAAGTCGAGCAGCGTCGCGCTGGCTTGCCCCTTGCTGAGAGCGGGACCATGGCTCCGCACTCCCCTGAAGGAATTTCCTCGGCCCCTCAGACACCAGAGCGGTCGCCGGTCCCGGCCGATCTTCCGGAGGTCACCACCACCGCCATGGATCGGTTTGCCTGTCTGGCCGAACGCTGCGAGGACACATGTTGCCGCGACTGGGCCGTGCCCATCGACCGCGCCGATCTCGACCGCATGAAGGCCACCATGTCGACGACCGCCGACGGGCGCGAACGCCTGTTGCGTCTGGTGGTCATCGGAAATCCCGCGCGCGCGTCGGGTGGCCTCGGGCAGCTGCAGATGGACGACCAGTGCGCCTGCCCGATGCTGGAGACGGACAACCGGTGCGGCGTTCACGCCACGTTCGGCGAGGAGGCATTGACCACTTCGTGCGCGGTGTTTCCGCGCACCGCCCTGGCAACGCCCACCGCCCTGGAGGTGGGTGGATCACTGGGCTGTCCGGAGGTGGCGCGTCTGACCCTGCTGTCAGACCAGGCTGACCTGAGGCTGCGACCGGCGTCCCGCCCCATGCTTCCCCGTCCCTACGTCGGCAAGACTGTGGGAGGCGACCCCCAAAACGCGCAGACCTCCCCAAAAAACCATGATCCCGACGATGCGTACGCGCGCTACTTCGACGACGTGCGGGAGGGCCTGCTCGATTGCTTCCGGCGCGACCACCTGCCGCTGGGCACGCAGCTGGTGGTGGCAGCCGACTACGCCGAGCGGGCTCACGCCTTCCTGTATCGTGGCACCAGCGAATTTCTGGGGGCACGCCGTTCGTTCGCCGAGCACCGGTTGCACGCGGAGATCGCGCACACCCGTTCGCCGGAGCTGCACGCGGCGCTGGATCGAGACCTGGCGGCGCTCACGGCATCGGGACAGCCGGTGATGTCTTTTGTCTGGTCCTTGCTGTCGGAACGGCGGAGGTTGCCGCATGCGCCGCGCTTCGCGACCTTGCTGGGCCAGGTGTTCACCTCGCTTCGCCAGGAAGCTGGCGCTGGCGATTCCGCGGCCCTGGACACGGAGACGTCAGGCGACGGGCTGTGGCCGGTGTACGCCACCCGGCGGGTCGCGTTCGCGGCGCGGTGGGGACAGCGCTTTGATTCGCTCTTCAGCAAGTACTGCCAGCACTACCTGCTGCGCAATCCGTACACGGACGCGGCCACCTTGCTGGACCACGTTTACAACCTGGGGATTCACCTGGCGGCGGTGCGCATGTTGACGGTCGGCCATCCGGAACTGGCGGCGCGCCTGGCGGCGGATCCTGAACCGGAGGCTGACGCCAGGCTGCTGGATCAGGTGGTGGTGCACGTGGTGCAGACCTTCACCAAGGCGGTCAGCCATCACCCCTCCTTCTTGAATGCCGCCGGTCTCGGCAGCGAACGAAAGCCCGTCCCCATGACCTTCGGACGCCTGGTTCTGCTGGCCAAGTTCGTCTAAAAGAAACTTCTGCTCAGGGTGTGTCGGGCGCAGGTGGCGGCGCGGTCCGGATGAAGCGCATCCCCAGATCGACGGTGAACAGCAGGGCATCGTTCGTGATCTGAACCCCACCGCTGCCCGCCGACAGCTCGAAGCTGGCGATCTCCGCCAGCCCCTGACCGATGGGGACGCTGGCGCGCAAGGTCCTGGCGAACCGCCAGGACAGCCTGTCGCCCTCGCCCGCCAGGCGCTTGTTGATCAGGTTCGCGATCCCGGAATCCAGGAACCCGGGGATATTTTTCAAATCCATCGTCTCCAGCGACGGATGAAAGACCAGATGGCCGCCGTCTTCATCCTCCGCCACCGCGGGGCGCAGGAGCAGGTGCGCCGACTTGATGGTCAGCGGCAACGGGACCCCCGCCGTCTTCCATTGCAGGTGGCCGCCTACTTCCACACGTAACCCATCGTCGGCCACGAAATCGATCGCCCGCGCCGGATCGATGCGGATCCAGCGCGCGCCGCCCCCGTCTTCGTCGAGCGCGAGCGTAACGGGCAACAGGTCGCCGAGAATCTCCCTGACATTGGCTTCGTCGAGGCGCGCGGTGACCTTCATCGGGAAAGCTTCGTGTCAGACGATGATCGTTAGATCCTGGGAATGATGCCCTCGGTGGGCAACACCCAGTTTCCCTCGACGGGCCCGTATCCGACGGGGACGCGCCCGAATGACCCGGCGTCGAACCAGACAGTTCCCTCGATGCGGAAAGGAATGTTGAAGGTGATGGAACGCCCCGCCTTGAGCTCGTTCACGGACTGCGAAGCGACCTGCCGCAGGATGCCGAGGAATTCCTCGGGGCCAAAGGTGTAGCGAACCAGCACATCCAGATCGGTCCCGGCGGCCACCTGCGGAGCGGTGAAGGTCAGGGGCTGCCCGGCGGCGGCGGTCACGCCGGCGGTGATCAACAGGTTCGCGGCCGCGCCCGCGAAGTCAGCCATCGACCGGATGTCACGCGACGAAGACTGGCAGGACGCGGGGTCGGGCTGTCCGTTGCAGCCGGGCTGTTCGGGCGAACAGAGGTGAACGCATGCGGCCCCCAGGCTCCGGTTGCCGGCGGCCGGGAAGACGGTGACGGCGGCCAGGATGTCGGCCAGCGGCACCGGAATCTTGTTGGGGTTGCTGACCCGGAACCGCAGATCGAAGGCAACTTGCATCTCCTGGGGCGCCGGTCGGGCGCCGAACAGACCGCGGCACAGTACGGTCGCGCCGCCGGGTATACCGAGGGGGGGCGGCACCACGTCCGGGCAGTAGTACGCCCCCAGGCGTTTTTGCGTGGGGGCCTGCGCCAGCGCCGCTCCCTGGAAAGTGACCGTCGGAGGCGTGATCCCGCCGACGCCCGGCAGATTGGCCAGCAAGGCGCACGCGGGCAGTGTGGGCAGACACAGCAGCCACGCAGCGGCCCCCCACTTCAAAATCCGCGGCGACCGGGAGACCGCTGACACGACCATCCTGGCGATCTGGTTCAT
>JBDSME010000223.1:0-3223 GCA_039916065.1 Polyangia bacterium | reverse complement strand
CCGATTCGAAGGGAGGCGTCAAGAGCTCTTGGAACACGAAGATGCAGAAGCACTGCGCGGCGCTCGCCAAGGACGCCGACAAGCTCGCCGCGGATGCCGACAAGGCCGCCGACTACCACAGCCTGCGCGCCAAGGAGCTGCAGGGAAAGTAGGGGGAGGAGGGAGCTCCAGGGCAAGGAGGCGTCGCGTGTTCAGTCGGACCGCGGCGCCCTCGTCGCTCTCCTATCCCGTCGCCAACCGCGGACCCGCCAAGTAGCAGGCGGGCGCCCCCCCTCAGCGTTCGAACATCTGTTCCACTGGCACCACGCGCACGGCTTCGGCGCTCACCGGCAGGGGCTCCTTCTCGATCAGCTTGTCCTCCTCCTGGATGGCGGGGGGCGTCCCGGCGGTGTCGTAGGTGATGGGGGTGGGCTTGCCGTCGAGCAGGCGCGCCCTCAGGTCGGCCGCCTTGTCGGTCACGATGGCGATCGCGAAATTGTCCATCTGCAGGTACTTGCGGATCACCCGATCCACGTCGCTCTTCTTCATCTTGGGCAGGCGCGTCTTCAGCTCTGTCACCAGATCCTTGCCCGCCACGCGGGCGTCGATGGCGTAACCGAGCCGTCGCGAAACATCCTGGGTCCACAGGTCGGCGTAGTTCAGCAGGAAGCGCCGGGTCGATTCAAATCCCTCGGTCGGGATCCCCTTGGCGATGAGCTGCCGGGTGAAGTAGACGGCGCCGCGCAGGGCGAAGAGCGCGTTCTGTGGCGGCACCGGGCGCAGCCAGATCTCGAAATGCTGCTGCCGGCGCAGCATGTTGGGATGGGGAAACGTGGACCAGCCGTCCTGGATGAAATTTTCGACATAGGCATAGTCGCCGTAGTTCAGGCCACGGTCGGCGCGCAGCCGGTTCATCAACACCCCGTTGAAGGTGCGGTGCTCGCCCAGATACGACCGGGCCACGGTCAAGGGGTAGAAGTCCGGGTGCGACCTGGTGATCTCGATGGGGTAGCCGATGGAGATGGCGTCGGCGCGCGCATCCTTCTCCACGATCAACACCTCGGCGCCCTTGCGCGGGGGCGCGGGCGGTCTTGACAGCTTCGGCAGCGGCCGCCCCTTGGCGGGAAGGGCCTGGAAGCGGGCGGCGAAGGCCTGGGCGAACCCATCCGGGTAACCGCCGCCCACGCCCACGATCAAGCGGTCACGTGAGAAATGGTCCGCATAGAAGCGACGAACATCATCGCTGGTGATGGAGGCCAGCCCGGTGGCGGTGCCGGGCGCCGGGTGCCCGTAGGGGTGATGCGGGCCGTACATCAAGGAGGCCAGCGCCTGCTTTCCCAGTTCCTCGTCATCATTCCCGCGCAAGGTCTTGGTCAGGTAGTCGATGGCGTTCTGGCGGTTGCGCGAGAAGTCGTCGTCGGAGAAGCGCGGCTGGAGGATCTGTTCCGCCAGGAGATCGGCGAACGCCTGCAGGTTGTCCCGGTGCACGGTCCCTTCGAACACGATCGATTCCACGTCGCCGATCACCCGGATGTGAGCGGCCAGGGGATAGAGCGCGTCCAGCACCTCCGCGTAGGTGCGTTGCTTGGTCCCCCCCTGCCCCATCACGTCAGAGGTCAAGGCGGCCAGGCCTTCCTTGCCCGCCGGATCGTCGACCGAGCCAATCTGGAAAAACAGCCGGATGGCCACCAGCGGGTTGTTGGGCGAGGGGATGAACACCGTTCGCAGGCCCCCTGCGGCGGAACGCGTCCCCGCCGCCGCCTTGCGCGTGGCGCTGGCCGAAGCAGGAGCGGCGGAAGCGAGCGGGCGCGCGGCTGAGGGCGGGGTTGACGGCGCGGCGGTACCTGACTGTCCCGCCGCGAGACCGGGAGCGGCAGTCATCATGACCAGGGGTGACAGCATCGTGAGCATCCTTGCTGGAAAATTCATTTGTCGGCCTTGACGGTGATTACCGTGCGATTCGCGGGCTGGAAGTACTGATGTGCCACCCGCTTGACGTCCGCCGGCGTGACCTTGTCATACAGCGCGAAGTAGGAATTGATGGCGTCCAGGTGGCCGGTCAAGGCCACGAACTGCGCCGCGACGTTGGCGGTCTTGTCGGCGGTGGCGAGCTGCCCCGCGAATCCGTACTTCACGTGCGAGAGCACCTGGGCCAGGGTCTTCTCGTCCACGCCATCGCGCGCCAGCCGCTCGAACTCGGCTGAGATGTCCTTCTCGACCGCGGCGAGGTCCTCGGGCTTCTTCAGACGCGCCAGCACCGTGAACAGGTTGGGATCGACGTGGGCATCGTTCGACCCCATCAGCGTCTCCACCTTCTGCTCGGCGATGACCAGCCGCTTGTAGAGGGGGGCGCGCTCCGCGAACATCAACTCGGCCAGCACGTCCAGCGCCGCCAGGTCCACGTTGCTGGTCGAGAATCCGGGAGCGTGAAACCCCATCATCAGCATGGGCAGGGTGGCCCCCTTCCATCCCAGCGCCGCCCGCTTCTCCTTGGTCTGCGGGGGTTCGGCCGGGACCAAAGGCCGTGCCGGTCCGCGCTTCCAGCTTCCGTAGTTTTGTTCGATCAACTTCCAGGTCGCTTCGGTATCAACGTCGCCCACCACCAGCAAGGTGACGTTGTCAGGACGGTAGTAGCGGTCGAAGAACTGCCGCGAATAGGCGAACTGCTTGGGCATCTCCTCGATGTCGCGGAGGAACCCGATCGTGGTGTGCTTGTAGGTGTGCTTCACGAAGGCGTTGTCGTACAGCGCCTCGTACATCTTCTGCATGGGGTTTGACGCGCCCTTGTTGTATTCGCCGAGCACGGCGCGCGCTTCCTTTTCGAAGTCCGGCTGGGCGTACTTCAAGTTCTGGAAGCGATCAGCCTCGATTTCCACGATCTTGGGGAGCGCCGACTTGCCCGCCAGGATGTGATACACGGTGAGATCTTCGGAGGTATAGGCGTTGGAGTCGGCGCCGATGGACTTGATCACATCGTTGTAGGCATCCTGGGACAGCTTGTCGGTCCCGCGAAACATCATGTGCTCGAAGAAGTGGGCGAAGCCGGATTTGCCAGGCTCGACTTCATTGCGACTGCCAGTGCGCACCACCGAGTAGTAGGCGACCAGTCCTGGTGAGTCGTAGTGCACGGCGTAGGCGCGCAGCCCGTTTTCGAAGACCTTCTCATCCACGGGAAACGGAAAGGCGTCCGCTGACTTCTGCATCGACTTCTCCTGCCTGGCGTTCACATTGACGGGCACGGGCA
>JBDSME010000222.1:0-3141 GCA_039916065.1 Polyangia bacterium | reverse complement strand
GGGTCTTTCTCGAAGATCTGGGTGTCCATCTCTTCATCGTCCCAACCCATTTCATCGCCAGTCGTTCCGCGATGTGACATGTCGTTCTGCCTGGATGCTCCTGACGAGGTGGATGTCGACGGGGATCCACCTCCACGGTTGCCGTGGCCGCCCGTGAATCCGGCGTTACTCAGGCCCGTGCCGATCATGGTCTTGCGCGGACCCGGGGGGAGGGGAGACACGATCTGGCGAAACTGTTCCGCCTTGGTGTTCTCTTCCTCGATCTCCGCCGGAAACATCCTCTTCATCCACGCGGCCAGATCCTTGCGCGAGTACAGCTCACCCTTCGTGTACAGGAACGCCTGCAGATCATCGTGCAGATCGATGGCGTTCTGGTACCGGTCCTCGGGATCCTTGGCCAGGGCTTTGAGGGCGATCCGCTCCAGCTCTTCGGGGATGGACTTGTTGTAGGACGAGGGGGGAAGGATCTCGACGTTGCGGACCTTCTCCAGCGTAGAGAAGTCACTCTCGCCCATGAACAGGCGCTCGCCCGTGAGCAGCTCGTAAAGGACGATACCCACCGAGAAGATATCGCTGCGGCGATCAATGGGCAGCCCACGAACCTGTTCGGGCGACATGTACCCGAACTTCCCCTTCAAGATTCCGGCCTGGGTCTTGGATGCCTTGCCGGCGGCCTTGGCGATGCCGAAGTCGATCAGCTTGATCTCGCCTTCGAAGCCCACCAAGACGTTCTGAGGAGAGATGTCCCGGTGGACGAGGTGAAGCTCCCGTCCCTGGCCGTCACGCTTGTTGTGCGCGTAGTCCAACCCCTCGCACACCTGCATGACGACGAAACAGGCTTGAGGGGTGGGCATGACCTCCGCCCGCTGCCGGACGCGATCGAACATGGCGCGCAGGTCACGGCCCCGGACGAATTCCAGGGCGATGAAGAAGCTGTCCTCCACCTTCCCCAGGTCGAAGATCTGCGCGATGTTGGCGTGCTGCAGCTGCACCGCGATCTTCGCCTCGTCGATGAACATCGCGATGAACTCTTCGTCCTCCGCGATGTTGGGCAGGATCTTCTTGACCGCGACGAGGCGCTCGAATCCCTCGACCCCGAAGGCCTTGGCGCGGAATACCTCGGCCATACCTCCCACGTTGATGCGTTCGAGGAGGTAGTACTTGCCGAACGGAATGGGCTTCTTCAATCGCTGTCCTGCGCGTTTGAGAGCGCGTTTATCGACAAGACGGCACCTTTGTCAGGAAACATGTCGAGTCTGTCGCGGTCGGGTCTGGTCGCCGGTTTCCCCCGGAATCTCTTCGGCAATCCGCCGGAGGTGCTTCGGGGGAAGATTTTGCGATCAGACCATAGTTATCGATCCTAAGTGCCCAGGAAGTCAATGGACCGTGCTGCCCGCGACCGGACATCCGACATCCGTCATGGGAGTACTTTCCATGGCGCCGGTCCCGATAGGCTCAGGCCTCCTCGATCCAAACGCGGGTCATCTTGTCGCCAGAGCTGATCTTCAGCACCGCGTCCATGCCGGAGATCACCTCACCAAACACCGTGTGCTTACGATCCAGATGCGGCTGAGGGGAATGGCAGATGAAGAACTGGGACCCCCCGGAGTCAGGGGCCGCGGTCTTGGCCATGGAAAGGGAACCCTTCTTGTGGACCTGCTTCTTCCCGGAGAGCTCATCCTTGATGGTGAACCCCGGCCCGCCGCTGCCACTGCCGAGGGGACAGCCGCCCTGGATCATGAAGTCCTTGATCACGCGGTGAAAGGCCAGGCCGTCGTAGTAGGGGCGCTTGACCTTCTTGCCGGTCTTCGGATCCGTGAATTCCTTGGTCCCCGTAGCCAGCCCGACGAAATTGGCGACCGTGCCCGGCGCATCGTCCTCGAAGAGCTCACAGACGATCTCACCCTTGTCCGTCTCGAAGTGCACTCGCTTCATCGACCCGTCCTTTTCGTTTCTTGTGTTTCTCGCGCCGGCTCTCGGTTTCCAGATAGACCAACGTGGCTCCTACCGCGGTGAGCGGAGGGGCCACGACCAGAGCCAGTGGGATCAAATAGAATACCGTCGCCCCGAAACCATATCCGATGGTTTGCGCCGGGTGTAGGGCCAGATAGCGCCATTTTGCCCAAAATCCCAGAGAACGACGGGACAGCGGATAATCAAATCCGTCGTAGGCCAGGAACAGCGCCCCCAGACCGACCCCGACAGCTCCACCCAGGCCGGCGGTGACGGTGCTGAGGCCCAGCCCCACCACGAATGCCATCAAATACAGCATCGACTTCAAGAGGGCATGTGCGAGCGCACGCGCCGCCGACGCGAAGAACGCCGCGCGCGGGGGGGTTCCGAGGACGTGACGCTCCACCCGTTCGGACAGGATATCGTTGAAGATGGCACCCAGGATCGGTTGCAGCGCCACGAACAGCATGATCGCGCAGACCATGGTGGCCACCACCAGCAGCACCGAGGCGAGAGCTGGCGAGCCGAGGGCAGCGGTGCGATCGCCGAGTTCCTGGCGCCAGTAGTGCGCGGCCGCCCAGCCCGCCCCCCCGGCCAGTGCCAGGTTGAGCAGCACCGGCAAGAGCGCCAGATGCCAAAGACGGGCGCGGGCCAGAAAGACCGCCCCATGAAAGGGGGCGATGAATCCGCGAAAAAAGCCCATCGGTGCTGATTCTACCGCAACCGCTCGGGCGGACGGCCGATAGCGGTCTTGGAGGTCACATAATGTCCACGTCCAATTTGATGCCCGGAAGGTCCCCCACCACAGGCGCCGCACGCGCGGCGGGAGAAAACAGCCCCGACGTCGTGATCGCACCGTCCCGGGTGCGACAGACCACCAGCGCCACCTCGCCTTTTCGTGAGGTCCTCACGGGAGGGGTGGGGCTGCTGGTCAGTGGGGCGACAGTGGCCACCAGCGTGGTCGCCGGTCCTGTCATGGCGGCGGCCGTTCGCGAGGTGGGGGCCGGCGCCACCGGCGCCCTGGCCAGTTCCTCCCCCGCGCGACCTGGCGTGTCCGGCGGTGCAGTGGCCCCCGGCTCGTCGGCGGTGCCGGCAAGCCTGGCGGGCCCGGGCGGCGACCAGAGCGACCTGGCGACCATGCAGTCGATGCAGCGAGAAAGCCAGGCGTTCAACCTACAACTCCTCGAA
>JBDSME010000221.1:0-4888 GCA_039916065.1 Polyangia bacterium | reverse complement strand
TGTCGTCGGTGAACGGGCTGTCGTCGGTGAACGGGCTGTCGTCGGTGAACGGGCTCAGCACCACCAGCGGGCTGATGACCACGGCGGACGGACGCAATACCGTCAGCTACATCGTCAAGTGCGCCCTGCCTGCGGGCCGCACGCTGACCAAGGTGGTCAACGGCGTCACCTACAAGTTCTCTGGTCAGCTGGGCGTGGCCCCCGAGTGGGAGACCAGTTCGTGCGGCGTGGACTGCCAGCAAGACGTCAGCGCCTGCGTGCTGGCGCACGTGAACACCTCGGGAGAGCACGTTGCCTTGTGGCTGGACGGTGAGAACGATGCTCTGGGCTGGGGACAGAGCAGCAACTACCCGTACCAGGAGGGGTCGTTCTTCGGGAACATCTTCGTGAGCCCCCCGCAGGCCTTCTTCTGCAACGGCAAGGACTTCGACATCGGCCTGGTCCCCGGGCGCCTGGGCGCTGACCAGAGCGGTAGCCCCTACAAGAACCCCTACGCCTCGGGTACGTCGTACTGCAAAGACTACTGCGCCGCCGCCGACTACCCGTACAGCAAGGACGGTTACAAGGCCTGCGGCAACTACCGTCACGTGGTGACCGTATGGCGCAACTTCGACCCGAACGTCGACTACACGGTGTGCAACCGCAACAGCGGCAAGTGCCTGGACGTGCAAGGCGGCTCCACCAGCGATTACGCCCAGCTGATTCAGTTTGGCTACAAGGGCGCGGCGAACCAGAAGTGGCGCATCAGCATGGTCAGCCCTGGCAAGTACAAGTTCATCAACTCGATGAGCGGCAAGGCGCTGGACATCAACGGCGGCTGGTCGGGCGATGGCGCGCAGCTGATTCAGTACACCTACCACGCTGGTACGAACCAGATGTGGTCGTTCACCCCCACGGGCGATGGCTACTACAAGTTCAGCCCGGCCAGCAACCCCAACGGCTCCCTTGACGTGACGGACGGAGCCAACTGGGACACCGCCAAAGTGCAGCAGTGGAGCTGGTCCGGAGCCTCCAGGCAGCAGTGGATCATCAAGCCCGTGAACTAGCCTCTCGCACCAGAACTCCTCTCCCTAAGCGCGGGCCGGCGAAAGTCGGCCCGCGCTTTGTCGTGGCGGGCGCAGGCGCGGCCTGCCTATTCTAACGGGCGGGTGTTCGTGGCAAGGTCGGCTGAGGAGCGGGTGCTCCTCGCTTCATGGCGCGCTCGAAAAACATGGTTCCTTCCCACCGCTGGGCGCGGTTCAGGCCGGACGACGCGCGGATCGCTCTGGTAGGTGGCGATTGGGCGGTCGCCGTGGGGCTGGTCTGCGGCGTGCTGGGGCTTTTCGTGGTCACGCTGTGTCCCACCATCTATGTCGAGGATGCGGCGGAGTTCAGCACCGTGGGATGGGTGATGGGGGTGGCGCATCCGCCGGGGTACCCGCTTTACGTGATGTTGCTGGCCGGGTTCATGCGCCTGGTGCGGGTCGGGGAGGTGGCCTATCGGTCGAACCTGTTCTCGGCGGTGTGTGGGGCCTTGACCACCGGCGGGATGTGGTTGTTTCTTCGTCGGCTGTCTGTGGGGTGGCCGGCGGCGTTGGCGGCTTGTTTGTGCCTGGCGCTGGGGGGCACCTTCTGGTCGCTGTCGCTGACCGCCGAGGTGCACACCTTCAACTGCCTGTTGCTGACGTTCAGCCTGCTGGCTGCCCTGGCTGCAGCGCAGGCGCCGTCGCGGCGGACGTTCGCGGCATTCGGGTTGGCGGCTGGTTTGTTGATGGGGCACCGCAATCTGAACGCGTTGTTCGTGGTTCCACTGGCGGTGTTGCTGCAGAGCGGACGGCGGCGGCGCGGGGAGCGCGCGACGCCGTGGCTGTATGCGCTCGGAGCCCTGGTCCTCACGGGGATTGTGTACCTGTATTTGCCGCTGGCCGCCCGCCGCGCGCCGGTGATGAACGCGGGGGCACCTTCGACGGTGAGGCAGTTCTACGAGGTGGTGACCGCCGCGCCCTATTTTCGCCACTTTGCCAGCGGCCCGGTGTCGGCGGACCTGCAACGGATTGGTCATTTCATCTGGCGCTTGCCGGCGGAGCTGGGCATCGCCGCCCTGGCGGCGCCGTTTGGCGCGGTGGCCTGGTACCGCCGAGGCGGTCGCGGACCGGTGCTGGCCATCGGAAGCCTCACGGCCGCGTGTGTGACATTCGCCGCGCTCTACAACGTCATGGATGTCGACGTCTACTTCTTGCCGGCGGTTCTGGGCCTCACCGTTCTGGCGGCGCTGGGGATGGATCTGGTGGGTCGTCCGCTGGCGCTGGCGTTGCCGCTCGGCGCGCTGGTGTTGCTGCCGCTGCACTTTCCATCGGTCAACCTGCACGCGGTCCGTGCGGCGGAACGTTACGGAATGGATCTGCTCCGCGCGGCGCCGCCGAATGCGGTCATGGTCACCTTCGGAGACACGGTGCGGAATGTGGTGCACTACCATCAGGCGGTGCGAGGTGAGCGATCGGATCTGGTCCTGGTCGGCGGCGATCAACTCACCGACGCTTATTTGGAGGGATTGCGGGCGCGGTTTCCGTCGGTGCGCTGGGGCGCGCAACCGGCCGATCGCCTGGCCTGGCTGTCCGCCCTGGTGAACGACAATGCGCCGCGGCTTCCTGTGTGCCTGACCTTGCCGTTGAACCTCGGCCTGCGCGACTGGACCGCGCAACCGCGCGGCCTGCTCTCTTGCTTCGAACGACGCCAGGAATCACCGCGCGGGACGCTGGCTCCCTGGCAGGCGTTCTGGGAGACGGTCGCTGTCCCGCGGCCGGCGGAGCTTGCCAGCGGCGAGGTTCACCTGCACATGATTGCCCTGGCGTACGCAAGCGCGCGTTTCGCTCTGGCCGAGGCGCTGGCGCAAAGCGGCGATCTGGAGGGCGCCCGCGAGCAGCTGCGCGCGCTGCTTTCGACGGACCCGGAACGGAGCGAGCTGGTGGTGGCAGAAGCGAAGGCGACCATCGGCCAGGCGTTGAGCCGCCCCATCGCCTATGGGCGGCGTGCCCGGCGGGCGCTGGAGGTTTCCGGCAGCGACGGACCGGCGTTTCTTGCCGCCCTGGCGCAGGACCCCAGTTGAAAACAACCGGCGCAGCAGCCTATCGCCCCGACAGCAGCGCTCGGAGCAGGAGATCCCTCTCCTTGTGTGTGTTCCTCGGCGCCCTGGTGCTCTACCTGCTGACCAGCTACGCGGGTATCCGCTCTCCGGATGCCGAGGTGGCGTTCGAGGTGTGCGATGGGCTGCGCCAGCGTGGCGACTTCGCCGTGAATGGCATGGGAGATTCGTCCTGGGTGGGGTTCGGGCTGGCGCCGGGGGTCGATGGGAGGCGCTATTCGATCTTCGGGCCCCTGCAACCGATCGCTTGCGTGCCCTTTCTGACCATCGCCGACGGGCTGGGCGCGGTCTTCAGCCCCCCGCGCAGTCATTACATCGACGGAGGCATCCCGGCTCTGCTCCGGGGAACGCCTCCGTCGGACGTTCACGCGCACGCCCGCCGGTCCGTGGTGTCCTGGATCTTCAACAGCCTGGTGGGCGCCGCGTGCGTCCTGGTATTTTTTCGGGCCCTGCTGCGCCTGGCGTCTTTTCGCGGGACCGCCGTGCTGCTGGCCGCCATTTATGGGGCGGCGACCCTGGCCTGGCCCTATAGCGGGACTTTTCTCAGCGAGCCGCTGGCGACGTTGTTGGTGCTGGTGTCTTTCATCCTGGTACTGCGGGTCATCCAGGCTCCCGATGATTCGCCTCCGCTTGGCCATGGCGCGACCGCCGTGGGGGCCGGCGCCGCGCTGGGATTGGCGGTGACGACCCATCTGACGGCGATTCTATTTCTGCCGTTCTGGTTGCTGATCATCTGTGGCTTGAAGCTGAACCGCGCGACCGCCCGCCGCCTGATGCCGTTCGTCGCCGGGGTGCTCCCCTGGCTGGTCTTGCTGGCGATCTACAATCGCCTGCGGTTTGGTTCGTACCTGGAGACCGGTCGTGGCTTGGGGGCGGACGAGTTTCGCTACGGGGGGTTTCAGGCGCCCTGGCGCGGCCTTTACGGATTGACGATCAGTCCGGGCAAGGGGCTGCTGCTGTTCTGCCCCGCCACGCTACTCGGGTTGCTGGGTTGGCGAAGTTTTCACCGGCGGCACCGCGTGCTGTCCATCGGCCTGGCTTGCGGGCTGGTGGTCCGGCTGCTGTTCGTGGCCACCCGGAGCGACTGGCACGGGGGTTTCTGTCTGGGACCGCGTTATCTGGTGATGGCGGTGCCGTTTCTGGTGTTGCCCGCCGTAACGTGGTTGGACGAGCTGTGCCGGGCGGGTCGCTGGCGCGTGCTCACCGCAGTGATCGTTTTCGCCGCCCTGTGCAGCATGGAGCAGCTCATGTTCGTGCTGGGCGAAATTTTCTCGTATCTGCACCTGGCGAAGTTCGGGGCGGTGGTTCGCCAGGTGGATCCATTCGCAGCCGATGCGATCTACTTGCGCTGGGAGTATTCCCCCCTGGTGAACCTGCTGGCCGGGACACGGGGGCCGTATGTGCTCAAATCGTTGCCTCTCAGCAACGAGGCGTTGTGGCTGTGCGGCGCGGCGGTGCTCGCCATGGGCTGGATGGCGCTGTCCCGGTGGCTCAGGCGCTCAGTGAAGTTATGACTACTGAAATGGATGGCGTGCTTCAGGAATGGCTGGCGCCCCTGGATGTTTCCACGTTCCTCCGGGAAAACTTGCAGAAGGCGCCACACGCCGGGGCGGGGACTGCGGCGCGCGCCTTGCCCCTGTTGACATGGGACATCCTGGACGGCGTACTGAAGTCGCCGCTGCCCATCGACGTCGTCACGGTGGCGGGGGGACAGCTTGTGAAGGCGTCGCCGCCGCGATCGCTGGCGGAGGTGCGGCGGTTGATGGC
>JBDSME010000220.1:0-5401 GCA_039916065.1 Polyangia bacterium | reverse complement strand
TGCGACGGGCTGGATCGCCGTCGTAGTACGCCATGATCTCCGCGGCGCCGCGCGAGAACGGGATCACCGCCGCGAAGTCGGGCACCAGGCGCTTCAGTTTGCTGTTGTCGAACACCATGCTGTGGGCCTTGTCGCCCAGCAACCCGGCGCCCCACTCGGGGTCGTGGCGCGCGATCACCTCCGACGGCAGGTGGATAATGTCGGCGCGCGTTCCGGCGGCGCGGGCCAGCAGGTGATGGATCTGGTCCCAGGTCAACCACTCGTCGGAGGTGATCTGCACCGCTTCGCCAATGGCGCGCCCGTGACCGAGAAGTCCCACCAGGCCTTTGGCGAAGTCTTCATGGTGCGTCAGCGTCCACAGGGAGGTGCCGTCGCCGTGCACGATCACCTTCTTTCCGCGGCGCATGCGGTCGATCACCGTGTAACCACCATGGCAGGGCAGCAGCGTCCGATCGTAGGTGTGCGATGGGCGTATCACGGTGAACGGAAACTGCTCTTCGCGGTAGGCGCGCAGCAGGCGGTCCTCGCAGGCAATCTTTGCCCGTGAATAGGCCCAGAATCGGTTGTCGAGCGGCGTGGACTCGGTGACCGGCAGGTTGGTGGGCGGAGTCTGATAGGCGGACGCTGAACTGATGAAAACGAACTGATTGGTGCGGCCCCGGAACAGGTCGAGGTCGGCGTCGATGTGCTCAGGGGTGAAGGCTATCCAGTCCACCACCGCATCGAAGCGATGGTCGCCCAGGGCCTGGCGCGCGGACGCGGGGTCGCGGATGTCTCCTTTCAGCAGTCGAATGCCTTCGGGTACGGGGCGCGCGGTCTTGCCCCGACGCAGGTGATAAAGGTCGATGCCGCGCGCCACCGCCAGGCGCGAGCACGCCGAGCTGATGATCCCCGTGCCGCCGATGAAAAGTACCTTCATGGTCCCTCCGCATCGCCGACGGTACATCGAAACCCGATGGCCCGCACGCGTGGGGGCGGGACCTCTTCGCTCTTTTCTATCTGCGGGCAACCCCTGCCTTGGGGTGCGCGTCTACTTCGAATAGGGCAGTCTTGAGTCAGGGAATGCAGGCGGCCCCCCAGGGTCGTTGCGTAGGCTGGTGATCACGCTTAGGAGAGGGGACACATGGGCATGGAGAAGCTTCTGTCACGATCGGCGTCACTCCTGGCGATTTCACTCGTCGCGGGCACGTTCATCGGCTGTGGAAGCAAGGATGCTTCTCCGCCGCCGCGCACGGGTGCCGTCACCTACTGGCAGGATGTGGCGCCTATCTACAACGAAAAGTGCGTGCGCTGTCATCAGGAAGGCGGCATTGGACCGTTTCCTCTGAACAACTTCCTCGACGCGATGACCGAGGCGCCGCTGGAGCTGGCGCGTATCACCGAGGGCACCATGCCGCCCTACTTCATGGTTCACGACGGATCTTGCGGCTCGTTTCACGACGAGACCACCCTGACGGCCGCACAGAAGGACACCATAACCGCCTGGGTGAACGGGGGACTGCAGGAGGGGACGCCAGCGGCGCTGGACCTGCCGCTCCAACCCAGGTTGACCGGTGCGGTCGATGTGTCGACGCCGGTGTTTGCTCCTGTCGCCCAGGGGGGACAGCTGGCGCTGTTCGACGAGTATCGGTGCTTCCTGATCGACGCGCCCACCGACACCGACACCTTTCTCACCGCGTACGATGTCAGCCCGGGCGATCCCTCCCTGGTCCATCACGTGATCGCGTTCGTGGTGGATCCCACCCGAGCGGGCAGGAGTGGCATCACCGGCATGACCAACGCCGCCATCATGCAAGCACTCGACGGCCAGTCGCCGGATCGCGCCGGCTGGCCCTGCTTCGGTGGCGCGGGCGATGGCCTGAACCCTTCGGCCGAGCCGGTCGTCTGGGCGCCCGGTCAGGGCATCGTTGAATACCCGCAAGGCATGGGGGTGCCCCTCCATGCCAAGGACAAGCTGGTCGTCCAGGTACACTACAATCTCGTGGGTGTGGCCCAAGGCGGAGCCGCCGCCGCCAAGACAGAAAGGACAGATACCACCGCCATTCATCTGCGGTTCGCTCCGACCGTGACGCGGCAGCTCGCCTTTCTGCTTCCTGATCCTTTTCTGGAGAGCCTGGGGAACGCCACCCCGGATAGCCTGCCTCCCCGGCAGCGCGATACGGCGTACACCTGGACCCGTACCGGTCGTCAGATAGGCGTCACCCTCGCTGCCGGCGTCGACCTGGTCGGCGTGGTGCCGCACATGCACGGGCGAGGTCTTCGCCAGACAATGCGCCTGGGAGACAGCTGCGCCGCTCATCTCGAGAACTGGAGCTTCCACTGGCAGAAGTTCTATTTCTACAAGACCTATCCGCGCATCACCCCCACCACTCCCATTCAGGTGACGTGCGAATACAACACCTTCGACGACGCGGAGGCGGTGCTCCCCGGCTGGGGCACCCGCAACGAGATGTGCCTGGCGGTGCTGATGGTCGCGCTCTAACGGCACGTCCGAGCGGGCCCGGCTTGAAGCCCTTCGTTCTGACCTGCTCTGCTGACGCTACTACTTGCGGAAAGCTTCGCCGGGTGGGAGGTCGAGCTGGTTGCGCGGCAGGCCGGTCCAGTAGGACAGTTGCACGCCCACCAGCCCGATTAGCGCCGCCGCGGTGTTCCCTGGCACGAAGCGCACCTGCGCGATGGGCGTGGCCGCCCATCCTCCCGTCAGGCGGTGGGTGAAGAACCAGTCGTAGGCGAGCCCCAGGGCATAGCCGGAGCCAACGGTCCCCCTGGTGGTCTTGTCCCGGCCATTGGTGGACGACAGGCTGACCACGTCAATCCCCACGCCGGCAGTGATCGCCAGATCGTGTGCCACCTCCCACTGCGCCTCCAGCTCCAGTCCCCCGAAGGCGGCCGACTGCCCCTGGCCGCGGGTGCGGCCACCAGGAATGATCTGCAGGCCCAGTCCGAAGCGCCGGGTGATGAGCTGGCCAAGACGAAGGCTCAACGTGGCGCCGGGCCACACGTGCCAGGACTCGTGATCCTCCCATGCCTGACTGAGCGCGAGCTGATAGCCGAGGCCGAAGTAGTAACCCTGGCGGCCGCGCGGCGCCTCCAGCAACTGCGCGCGCGCCGGTCCGGCCATGGCGGTCCAGCTCACCGTCGCCAGCACCAGCGCGACCAGCAGCGGGCGCGGCGCGCGTGGGCGCTTCGAGACTCTCAAAACTCCGCCTTCACGCCCAGGATGGTCAGAATGGGCAGACCCTGCTGGGGGTTGGACTGGCTGTAGTTGAAGTTGTAGTCGCGGTTCTCGACATTTTCGTGATTGTAGATGTTCTGAATGTCGAGATAGAGGTTCAGGATCCAGCGTTGATAGATCCACCGCTTGTCGACGCGCACGTCGAGCTGATGAAACAGCGGCAGTCGCGCCGCGTTCACCTTGCCGTAGGTGGGATCGTATCGATCGATGCTGGCGTTGTAGACCGAGCCCACCACCGGCGTGATGGGGTTACCGCTCACCAGCCTGAATCGTGCGCCGACCTGCCAGTTGCGCGGCAACATGTAGCTGCCCAGCACCGCCAGGATGTGGGTCTGGTCGTAGTCGAATAGACGATCCGTTGTGCTGGTGGCGTCGTGGCGGGTGGAGCGTGAAAGGGTGTAGGCCAGCCACCCCGAGAACTTGTGCGTGAACTCGTGCCGCGCCACCAGCTCCAGGCCGTAGGCGCGGCCGTGGCCACCGTTGGTGTAGTTGAGGGGACGGCCCTCGTCGTTGGTGGCAGTGGGGGCGGCACGGCTGACCAGGCGTGAAATGTCCTTGTAGAACCCGGTCGCGTCCAGGGTGATCCAGGGGCGCGGCTTGTATTCCACGCCGGAGGACAGGTGCACCGAGCGTTCGGTCTTCAGGGCCGGATTGCCGAACGCGGGATCCGTCTGGTCGGGCGTGGGCTCCTGGGCGAAATAGCCGGCGCCCCCCTTCAACGTCCAGCGGTCGGTCACGGACCAGCGTGCCGTGACTCGGGGCTGGGCCACGTTCTCGCGAACGTCACCGAAATGATCCAGGCGTAGGCCAGGGAGTAACAGCAGGCTGGGTACTGGCTTGACCTCGCCCTCGACAAAAACGGCCGGCCCCCAGTTGGCGATGCCCTGCCGGTTGGTGGTCAGGAGATGGGTGAGATCGGGGCGGCCCATGGGCTCCCCTTCCACCGGTGGGAGCGGGGCACGCACGAACACGTCCGTCTTCGAAAACAAGACATCCAGGCCCGACACCAGGGTGAACTTGTCGCCGAACTTGTAGCGGACCGTGTCGCGAATCTGGCTGACGTAGGTGTTCAGGTTGAAGGCGAGCTGTCCGAAACCGAAGTCAATCCAGTTACGTCCCTGCGACACCCGAAACGAATTTTCGAACTTGTCGTTCGGGACGAAGTTGTAGGTGAGCAACGACCGATAGAAGGTGGTGCTGAAGGAGGCCTGGTTGCTGGTGATCTGCGCGGTCAAGGCCCCCGGATTGCGAAACAGCAGCTCCAGGCGATCGTCCGATCCGAAGACGAACATGCGCAGATCGTGCGCGGGGGCGGGGCGGTAGTTGGCCAGGAGCTGGTAGTCGTAATAGCGGGGCGCTGTGATCAGGTTGACCGGCGCGTTGTCCGGGACCGTGGCGTTGAGCAGGTAATCGATGTAGCTGCGCCGCGCCGCCAGCGCGATACCACCCTTGTCGCCCAGCGGCGCTTCCAGGTACGCGCCCGAATCGAACAGGTTGACGTCAAGATACCCGCTGACCTTCTTGGGCTGCAGCTTCTTGATCTGCACGTCCACGACGCCGCCGATGGCGCGTCCATAGGCGGGCGAAAAATTCCCGGGATAGAACTGGATCGAGTCGATCACCCCCACCGGCAAGACGGTGCGCAACCCACCGAAGTGATAGATGAGTGGGATCTCGGTGCCATCGGTGAACACGCGCGAATCCTGGGGGCTGGAGCCGCGGATGATCAGCAGTCCGGAGAAGGGCGGCGGACGGGCCACACCGGCGAAATTCTGGATGACCGCCAGCGGATCGCCGAACGTCCCGGGGATCTTGTCCAGTTCCTGGGCGCTGATGACGGTGCGGCTGACCTCCTTGCGCGGACGGGTGGCCGTCACCGTGACGTCGTACGGGTTGTACGAGCCACGCTCCACGAAGTACACCGTGTCGATGCGCTCGCCCCCCTTGATCGTCTCGGTGGTGCGGTAGGGATAGAAGCCGGGCGGCTCGATCAACACCTTCCAGTCCCCGGGGGTCAGGTCGAAGAACTGGAACACACCGGCCGCGTCCGAGGTGGCCTCGAAACCGAAGGCCTTCTGACCGTCGTCGCGAAACACTGTCACCAGCACGCCTTGCAGCGGCAAGCGGGTACCACGCTCACGCAGGATACCGGCGAAGTTCAGCACC
>JBDSME010000219.1:0-9634 GCA_039916065.1 Polyangia bacterium | reverse complement strand
CGCCCCCGGGGCCAGTCCCGTCCGGTCGAGCTTGCCCTGGTGCCGGGCTTGTACGCGCGGGGGCAGGTCATCGGCGACGGTGGTCGCGGCGTGGCCGGCGCCTTGGTCCAGATCGATCATGTGCCCGCCACTGGATTGTGGCCGCCGCAATCCACCGACAGTGATGGACGCTGGATCTCCGGTCCCCTGGCCGCGGGGAGCTATCGCGTGCGCGCACGGCGCGACGGATTCGTGGCCAGGAAGGCGGCCACGATATCGGTACCTCCGGCGGCGGTGCCCGATGCCATCGCCCTGGCACCGGTGACGCTGGAGTTGATCCGCACCGGAAAGATCACCGGGAGGGTGGTCGATGAACGTGGCCGCCCCCTGGTGGGCGCGACCGTCCACGATCGTCTGGCGGAGACCGAATATCTGGGCGTGATCTGGGCGCGACTCCCCCTCGCCGCCGAGGCGGCAGCCATGCCTGCCGGCACCATCTTGCCCTCGCTGTCGTCGCGGGCCACCTCCCGGCGTGCCGTCAGCGACGCCAGCGGAGCGTTCGTGCTCGACGACGTACCGCCGGGGCGCGTGGACGTGGAAGTCCTGAATGCTTCGTCGGTACCGTTGCGCACGGGAGCCCTCACTCTGGCACCCGGGGCCACGCTGGATGTCGGCACGCTCCGCGTTCAGGGCGCCGTTCTGTTCGCTGGCCGGGTGGTCGATGCTGATGGCCGCGCCGTGACAGGAGCACGGGTGACCGCGGCATCGCCGCCATCGGGCAGCGGGGCGGCCACGAACGGCGCCGCTGCCGCTGGCGCCCCCGGCTTGTATGCCGTGTCCGGCGCGGAAGGTGAGTTCAACTTGCCCCTGCCGGCGGGGGAGCACCGCCTGACGGCCTCCGCGCCGGGCCACCGCGACGTGACCGTGACGGTGCGGGTACCGCCGATAACGGCGGCGTCTCCCGACGCGGGAGCGACCACCACCACGCTCCGCCTGGCACGAGGTGGGGGAGAGCTGAACGGCGTCCTGGAGGGCGTCGTCCACGACTCCGAAGGCCGCCCGCTGGCGCGCGCACGCATCAGTGCCCATGCCCCGGGGGCACCGCCGGGTGCAGCGCCCCTGGCCAGCGCCGTCGCCGACGCGGGCGGAGGTTTTCGATTGACCGGACTACCTCCGGTTCTGGCGCCGGTTCTGGCGTCGTCTGGTGGCGGCGGCGCAATCGTCACTGTTCAACATGACGGCTATGCTCCGTACCGCCAGGTGATCGCGCCTGACGCTGTCGGCGCGTCGCTGCGCATCGTGGTGCCAATTCCTGGGGGGATCGACGGGGAGGTCCATGAACGGATCACCGGCGCTCCGATCGCGAAGTTTCACATCGAAGCCCGCGGTCCGGACGGTGCCCAGGCGCGCTTCCCGGACCCGTCGGCGGGACGGAAGAACAGCGGCGGTACCAGCCCGCTGCGGTTCTCCTTGCGGCGCCTGACACCTGGCCCCTGGACGTTGCGCCTCGAGGCGCGGGGATACCGTTCGACCGAGCAGACCATCGAGGTGACGCCGGCGACCTCGCCGGGTGACGCGTCGGTACGGGAGCTCCGCCTGGAAATGGAACGGAGCTGAACAAGGTGTACCCGGTTCAACGCGGCTGCTGCCGGGCGCGGGCGCGCGCACGGCGGAGCGGCGACAACGTCAGGAGGACGGCTAGCACGCCGATGGCGGCCGCGGACCACACCTGCCGCGAGGTCAGCGCGCCGTCTTGTTGCGGCGCGACCGTGCACCCACCCCCATCGTTGCTGGACCCGCTGCAGTGGTCGGGATCCGGCAGGGCACGGGGATACGAATGGCAGACCGCCTCCAGATCGTCGTCCCCCAGCGTCCGTTTGCTGACATCACCGGGATTCGCGGACGCGAACATGGTGGTCATGCGCACGGAGGGGGGAAGGTTCTGGTCCAGGCAGGAAGGGATCAGATCGCCGTCTTGATTCCGGGCAATCCCCTTCGACGCATCCAAGTAGCAGGTGTGGTCAAACCCCACGAAGTGGCCCATCTCGTGTGTCAGCGCGTTCTGAAGGTCTTGCCGGCCGCCAACCGACGGATTGGTGACCAGGTCCCCCCAATCGAAGCTCCTCGTATTCACCTCGATGTCGGCGTCGACGATCTCGCCCGAGTTGTAGGCAAAGACCGAGGTGATGGCCAGCGCGTGCGGATCCCTGCAGTGCTTGGCGTCCATGGGATCGGGGCACCACTCTCCGTCGCGGAACATCACGTTGTTCTGTTGGTCGAACGCGGCATTGGGAGGGGTGTCCGACAGCGACATCATCGTGACGTTGATATGCAAATCGGTGCATGACGCCAGCGCGGGGTTCACCTGGGTCCAGGAGTTCGCCGACTGATTCACGGCGTCGGCGATCTGGGATTCATCGAGCTCGTCCATACTCATGGGGAAGAGTTTGAGGGTCAGGCCGCGGGTGTGCCAAGAGTAGGCGCAACCGGTCTTTGACCGATAACGGACGTAGGCCGACGCGGGCGCAATCCACGTGAACCACACCGCCACCACCACCGCCACGGCGGCGATCAGGCGCACGACGGGTGACGATCTGGTGAACGACCTTCGCTCCGTCGACGGTGCGAGGTCGCGTGACCGGCTGAACGACCTCACGGACGACGGGCCCCGAGCAGTTGCTTGATCTCGGAGCGAAGATCATCGAGCGGAAGCTCACGGGTGGTGTTGGCGGCCGGCACCACCGGCACGGGCGCCTGGACCGCGGGCGTCTGAAGCTGCGGCGAATGCGGCACCGGGGTCGAGGCCGACGGCGACACACCGCGACCTCCGGTTGGAGACACCGGCCCCCGGGATTTCACGGCAACGGCAGGAGGAAGGCCCCCCTGGATCGCGGAGGGCGGACGCAGCAGCTTGGCCTGCCGCAAGTCGGGTGGTGTCACCAACCAGCGCCCGGCCGCCACCTCGTACCGCATCGAACGTATGCCCTGGGTCATACCCACCACCTGCGCCTGATTCGCGGGCCCGCGCAGGAACACCAGCGAACGCTCTCCGGGCACGAAAGTCCCCATCCCGGTGACGGTCATCCGGATATCCCCCACCGTTCCACCAGCCTGCACCACGGTGAGGTGTTTTTCACCAGCTGCCGCGGCTTCACCCGCCGGACTCTTCATCTTCTCGACGACCTTCAGCTCGATGGTGGAATAGATCCGCTCGTGACGGGCGTCCCACGTGGACTTCACCTCGCCGACCTCCACCACGGCGATATGGTCCGCCTCCTGGACCAGCGTGGGTAGGTCCAGGGCGATCATGATCGATGCCCGCGCCACACCGGCGCCGATCAAGGTCCGGACCGGCCCCGGCAACATTCCGGCACAGGGCAGGGCGGCACTGGCGACGATGACCGAAAGCCGTGCCCGGGATGACCAGAGGGAAGACGTCGTCCGCATGAGGAGACTGATTATAGCCGCAAGATCACCGCAATGCGCTTCACCCCGCCGCGGGTTGCGGGGTGATGGACGCCCCGGCGGCCGCCGGCGCGGCACTGGTGCCGGAGGCACCGCTGCTGGAACCACGGCTGCCGCTGCCCGCGGCGGTGGTGCGCACCGTGTAGGACCCTGACGTAGGTTCGGGCAAGATGGGACCGGCCTGTGCCTTCTCGCGGGCCAGTTCCATGAACCGGACCTGGCTGCGGACGGGCGGCTTGCCGTCGGGGCGCACCCGTTCGTAGCGCCCGTCAGGCAGCAACCGCCGTGCCTTGACGTTGTCGGCCAGGGATATGGCAAGGATCTCGTCAATCACTCGGTCGCGCAGGGCGACATCTTCGATGGGAAACATCACCTCCACGCGCCTCAAGAAGTTGCGCGGCATCCAGTCGGCGGACGACAGGTAGACGTCCTTCTTGCCGCCGCCTTCGAAGTAAAACACGCGGGCGTGTTCCAGGAACCGGTCCACGATGCTGATCACCCGGATGTTGTCACTGGTGCCGGGCACGCCCGGACGTAGACAGCAGATACCGCGCACGATCAGATCGATGGAGACACCTGCCTGCGAGGCCCGGTAAAGCGCCTTGATCACGGAGGCGTCCACCAGCGAGTTCATCTTGGCGATGATTCTCCCGCGGGGACCGAACCCAATCTCTCTCTCGATGAGCGCAAGAATCTTCTCTTGCAGCCCGATGGGCGCGACGTCGAAACGCTTCCAAGATGGCGGCGACGAGTATCCGGTCAACAGGTTGAAGAGAGCCCCGGCGTCGTCGGCGAAGGCGTCGCGGGCCGTGAAATATGATACGTCGCCGTACAACCGCGCTGTGCTGGGGTTGTAGTTGCCGGTGGAGAGGTGCACGTATCGCTTGATGTGCCCGCCCTCGCGCCGCACCACCAGGGCGACCTTCGAATGCGTCTTCAACCCGATCAGGCCGTAGACGACGTGCACCCCCGCGTCCTCCAGCGTGCGCGCCCATTGAATATTCGGCGCCTCGTCAAACCGGGCCTTCAACTCCACCACCGCCGTGACCTGTTTGCCGTTCTCGGCGGCCCGGATGAGGGCCCGCACGATCGGCGAATCGGCGCTGGTGCGGTAGAGCGTCTGCTTGATAGCCAGGACGTTGGGATCCGCGGCTGCCTCCGAAATAAACTCCACCACGTCCTCGAACGACTCGTAGGGATGTTGCAGCAGGATGTCGTTCTTGCCGATCACATGGAAGATGTCCTCGTACTCCTGCAGCGGCGGCACGATCTGCGGCGAGAACGCCTCGTCCCTCCACTCCCGCAAATCGTCGCGCGCCGCGATGGGGCCCAGATCCGCCAGGTGCAACGGGCCATCCACCATGTAGATGTCGTCCTGCTCCAGCCGCAGCGCCGTGCGCAGAAAACTCACCACCTCGGGGGGCGTCTCGTGGGCGATCTCCAGGCGCACCGCGCTGCCCCGTTCGCGCCGTCGCAGTTCCTTCTGGATGGTCTTGAGGAGGTCGTCGGCCTCGTCCTCGTCGATGCTGAGGTCAAAGTTTCGGGTGACGCGAAAGGGATCACATCGCGCCACGCGAAAGCCGGGAAACAGATCGCCCACGTGCATGGCGATGATGTCTTCCAGCAAGATGAAAGAAAAACGGGGCGCCGACTTGCCGGCGGCTGGTCCCGCCGCGGCGGAGGGAGTCGCCGAAGAATCGGCCAGGGGTGCACCCTCCGCAAGACCAGGCATCGCTCCCAGGCCAGCCGCGCCTGGCGACCCTGGCGCGAGCGGTGACCCGGGCGAGGGCAACACCGGATGGCCAGGATGGCCAGGATGGCCAGGATCCCCACCGTGACCACCGTGGGCCGGCTGGCCGTTCGTGGAACTGGCCGGTGGCGCCAGCGGCAACTCAAAGATGCGCGGCAGCACCGATGGCACCTGAACCACGGCAATTATGTGCTGTCGCGACGATAACTTACCCTTCTCTTTATAAAGTGAAATGGCAAGGTTCAGACTGCGGTTTCGCAGGATGGGAAACGGGTGTCCCGGGTCCACCGCCAGCGGGGTGAGCACGGGCCAAACCTCGCGTGAGAATGTCGAGAGGATCAGCGCCCGCTCTTCGGCCGTCAGGCCGGCGGGCCGCTGCATGCGCACCCCTGCCAGCTGTGCCAGGCCGGGGCTGACCTCCTCGCGCCAGATGCGATACTGCTCGGCCACCATGGCGTGCGCCCGCGCGCTGATCGCCGCCAGCTGCTCTGCCGCGGTCAGGCCGTCCGGGGGGGTCTCGGCGACATTGCCCGAGAGCTGCTGCTTCAGCCCGGCCACGCGCACCATGAAGAACTCGTCCAGATTCGAAGCGACGATGGTCAGGAACTTCAGCCGCTCCACCAGCGGAACGTTGGGATCCCGGGCTTCGTCGAGGACCCGGCTGTTGAACTCCAGCCAGGAAAGCTCCCGGTTCAGGAACAGCTGGGCGTTGGCTTGGTCGGGCGCCGTGGGGCGTGCGGCTACTGGTTTGCGGGCGCGTCGAGCCATGGTCGCGTCAGCTTAACGAGCGCCCGGCACGAGCGCGAATTGAAGCCACGGCCGTCACCCAATTGTAACGCGAGGTCCTTTTCACCGGGCGATCAATGTGCTTCGGAAAAAGCACCCACCCGCCGTTCGGACCCGGGGAACGCCGTCCCGACCGTGCGTCGCTCGCGGCGATGGCCGTGCGCGCGCAACCGCGCCCCGGCCAGGATCTCCTCCACCAGATCGGCAAAGGATAGGCCCGCCCCCAGGGCGATGCGGGGCAAGAGCCCGGTGGGGGTCAATCCCGGTAAGGTGTTCACCTCCAGGATGGTCTCGTTGCCGCGTTCGCTGACGATCAGATCGACCCGTGTCGCGCCGTCACATCCCAACGCCTCATGTGCCATGGTGGCCAGGCGCAACGCCGAACGGTACCGCTCGGGAGAAAGTCGCGCCGGGAGGTGATAGTCGGACCGCCCCGGGGTCATCTTGCTGTGGAAGTCGTAAAGACCACGGCGCGGGAGGATCTCCACCGCCCCCAGGGCACGCCCGTCCAGCACCCCGACCGAGATCTCTTTTCCCTCGATGAAACGCTCCACCAACACCTCGTCGTCGAAGCGGACTGCCTCTTCCACCGCCGTCTCCAACTCCATCTCGTCCCGCGCCAGCGCCACGCCCAGCGAAGAGCCCTCTCCAGCGGGCTTGACGACCACGGGAAAACCGAACGATCCGTGCGCGGCCACGACATTTCCGCCCCCAGCGCCGTCGAATTCGCCCACGTCTGTCATCCCCCGGGCGGCCCCTGCCCGGGCGTCCCCTGCCCGGTGATGACCGCCGGCGGCATCGATCACATAGCCGGGCGCCGTGGGAAGGTTGTGCCAGCGCAAGATCTCCTTGGCCTTGGCCTTGTTCATTGCCAGGCCAGAGGCCAGCACGCCCGAGCCGGTGTAAGGGATGCCCAGCAGCTCCAGCAACCCCTGAATACATCCGTCCTCGCCATAACGGCCATGCAAAGCCAGGAAGGCCACGTCGATACGGGACTGGCGCAACACCAGATCCACCTCGCGATCGACAAAAATGGGGCAGGCGTCGTACCCCCGCTCCAGCAACGCACCCAGAATGGCCTCACCGGAACGCAGGGAGATGTCTCGCTCGGCCGACAACCCACCCAGCAGGACACCTATCTTGCGACTCTTCATCATTAACCAACCGGTAACGCCCTGTTCCCCGCCCGTCAAAATTTTATGGTAAAGACGGGCGCCATGACGTTTACAGAGGCGGCGCTGGAGATTCTGAAGCGCGAGGGAAAGCCTCTGCATTTCAAGGAACTGACCGAGCGTGCGATGACGAAGAAGCTGTTGACCTTCGTTGGACGCACGCCGGAAGTGACGATGCAGACTCAACTGACGGCGGCCGTGAAGAAGGCGCCGGGCAATCCATTCGTGCGCGTGAAACCGGGGATATTCGGGTTGCTCCGCTATCCCGAGTTGACCGCCGAAGAGCGAGCGGCTGAGGCAGCCGAAGTGGCCCCGAAGGCCCAGGGTGCCTCGGCGCGGCCCCCAGCGTCGACCGACGAGAAGAAGGACGACAAGCGGCGCGACCGGCCGGAGAAGCGGGCCACCGAAGAATCGACGACGGACGAACGCGGCCGCCGGCGCCGCCGTCGCGGAGGGCGGGGTCGCGGGGGCGCGAAAGAGGGTGATGATGTCGCTTCCGCGGCCGCTCCGCGCGCCAGCCATGGTGAGAGTGAATCGGCCGCGCGGCGAACAGCCCGCGAGGCCACGGAGCGTCCGTCCGAGGAAGCCGATGACGACGGACCGTCCCCTGTCGGCGGCCTTTCGCCCGAGGCGCGCGCCGCGGCCCTGGCCGAGACCGGCGTCCTGGAGGGAGACGACGACGAAATGATGTCCGCCGACGAGGAAGGCGATCAGGGCGGCGACTTCGCCGACCAGCAGGACAACGCAGAATCCGGCGCGAAGCCGGCCCGTCCCGCCGCGCGGTCGGCGGCCGACAGCGGGACTGCCGTGGAGGGTGGCGCCGGTGGCCCGGCGATCGATGACGACGATGACAATGATGGCGCCTTTGGCTCCCCCAGCGGCGGCGCCGGGGACGGTGACGGCGAAGGCGGCGCTGAAGGAGAGGGCGAAGCGCTCAAAGCAGGCGACAGCGACGATCCAGCGCGCCGCCGCCGACGCCGACGCCGCCGGCGACGCGGTGCCGAGGGTGAATTCGGCGGCGCCGAACCTGGCGCTCCGGGCGCAGGTCCGGTCGGACAGAGCCGCTCCGCAGCTGCCGATACCATGGATTCGCCGCGTAGCCGCGACGCCAACGGGGATGGCGGCGGTGGCGAAAGATCGACGACGTCGTCTGACGGCACCGGCGATCTGAGCACGGGCAATGTGGGAGGCGGGGAGTCCGGCGTCTCGAGCGACGGAACCGCGGGAGGCCCGCAGGGCGCCCGTAAGATCATGGCCCCGGTGGACGCCGCCATCGAGATCCTGCGCGGGCAGCCACCGGGACGCGGTGTCCACGTCCGCCAGATCGCCGACAGCGCCATCCGGCGCCGCTTGATTCACGGCGAGCCCAACGAGGCCTGGCGGGTGATCCGAACCTCGCTGGCGGCCGAGCCCAAGGACCGGCTGCGCAGCGGAATGCGTCCCCGCGTCCGCTCGGCGGGCAGCGGGCTCTACGCCCTGGCGCGCCGACCGCCCGACGCCGAGTTGGAAAAAGCGGAGCAGGTCTTCGGAGAAGCGCGGCGTGCGTTGCGCGAACGGACCATAGCCGCGCTGGAAAAACGCATCACCGAGCTACCCTCGGGGGCGTTCGAGGCGCTGGCCCGGGTGCTCCTGCAGCGAGAGGGCTTCGGGCCCACCACCTTCGTCAAGCGGGTGGAAGGGACAATCTACGTGGAGGCCCTCCGCGGGCGCGGATCGCGTCCGTCGAAGTGCCTGATCGCCTTGCGTCCGGGGGGCAGCGCGGCGGGGCGGCGGGCCATCGGCGAGCTGCGGGCGGGTATCCGCGCGCGCGGGCAGGATGAAGGGCTGCTGATGCTCGGGGGACGTCTGGCGGAGGATGCCATCTCCGAATGGAAGCAGGCGGGTTGTCCGCTGGAGATCGCCGACGGCGCCGCTCTGGCCGAGACCTGCGCGCGGCATGGCGTGGGTGTGCTTTCCGCCACGGTGAATGTCGACTTCGTCGACGCGGACTTCTTCGCCGAGCTGGCCGAAGGGTAAGCGTTCCGATGAACCCTCTCCCGCTTGCGGGAGAGGGCCTGGGCGAGTGCAAGCCTTGCGAGCGGCAAGGCCCAATTCTGCGGAAAATGTTGCAGCCTACAGGTAAAGCGTGATTGAACGCTCGGGGCTCTGGCAGTGGCTCGGTCGGATGCCCTTCGCTGATGCGGCGGCGCTACAGGAACGCCGCCGCGCCGAGATCCGGGAGGGACGGGCACCGGAGACTCTGTTCTTGCTCGAACACGCGCCGGTGATCACCCTGGGCAAGAGCGCCCAGGAGGCGAACGTCCTCCTTTCTGTCGAGGCGCTCGGCGCGCGAGGTATCTCTCTGCATCGCGCGTCGCGGGGTGGTGACGTGACCTACCACGGCCCCGGCCAGCTGGTCGGCTATCCCCTCGTCCATCTGCGCGGTGGTGTGCGCGCCTACGTGGAGAGCATGGCCCGCGGGCTGATCGAGGTTCTGGCGGAG
>JBDSME010000218.1:0-5472 GCA_039916065.1 Polyangia bacterium | reverse complement strand
GATTCCAGCAGGTCACCCTTGCGGCGCGCCGCCCACAATTCCAGCTCTGGATCGCCGTCCACCTCGATGCGGAGCTCGATGGTCTTCCGCCCCACCTGACAGCGTACGGCGCGCACCAGGCGACCATGCGTGCGATCCAGGGCATCGGCAAGCCGCAGCAGCGCCGTCAGGTAGCGCACCCGCCGCCGGGCCCGGCGCGCCAGCTCTCGGAACGGTTTGTGGCGCTCTTCCGCGGTCCTGCTCAGGCTCTCCCCCGGCGGCTCCGCCTTGCGGTGATAGCGGGCGATACAGGCCATCATGCCTACGTCTGTCCTCGAGAATCCCACCATGTCGTGCGTCTGGATCAGGTACTGGCTGTGTCGGTGATGCTTGCTGGGAGAGATATAGAACCCGACGTCGTGGAGGAGGGCCGCGAACTCCAAGAGCTCGCCGTCGCTTTCACGAATGGAGTGATCCTTGTGCAGCTCGCGCGTCTGGTCGAACAACGACAGGGCCAACCGCGCCACATGCTGCGCGTGCCCTTCGTCGTAGTGGCAGCGGCGGCACAACTCCATGACGCTGCGGCGTCGCAGGTCCGGGAACTCTTCGACCAGCAACATCCCGGGACGGTGCGTGGCGATGTAATCAGCGACGATGCCCTCGCGCAGGGCGGATTCACAGACGATGGCGGACCGTGCGCCTCCCAGCTCCAGCGCGGTCCGCAACACCACCGCGCCCGCCAGGATGGTGTCGGCGCGCCGAGCGTCCAGGCCCGGCAGACGGGCGCGCTGGTTCAAGGTGAGGCCCGCCAGTTTTTGCTCCAGATCGGCCAGCGCGTCCACGGTCAAGGTGGGGCCCTCGTCGCGCGCATCGTCGCGCTCGCCATTCTTGCCACCGCGGTCCTGCTGGATCATGGAGGCCAGGGCCTGGGCCGTTCCCGAGCTCACCGCCGCAAAGTCGAATCCCATGGCGCGAACGCGCGCCATCACCGGCTCCAGGGCGCCGCGCACCCGGGTGCGCAGGGCTACCAGCTGTCGCGTGGTCGGTGGATCGGAGGCGCCCCATTCCTCGGTGAGGCGAATGACGCCAAGTTTGGCCGAGTCCGTGAAATAGCATTCGCGCGAGTCCGCCAGGATGATCTCCAGCGACCCTCCCCCCAGGTCCAGCAGCACCGCGCGCCGCCCAGCGAGATTCAAGGTGCCGCGTGCGCCCAGGTAGATGAGGCGCGCCTCCTCCTGGCCGCGCACCACCTGGATCTCAACCCCCACCTCGTCGCGCGCCGCCCGCACGAATTCGCCGCCGTTCTGGGCTTCACGGACGGCGCTGGTGGCCACCGCGATCAGCGCATCGGGTTGATGGCGTTCGGCCAGCCGGCACAGCGACGCCAGCGCATCCAGCCCGCGGCGAAAGACCTCGGGCGGAATGATTCCGGTGCGCAGCGAGCTCTCCCCCAGGCGCACCATCTCCTTGGCGCGGTCCAGGACCTCGAAATGTCCGCCGGTGGTCACCTGAACAACGATCAGGTGAAAGGAGTTTGATCCGACGTCTAGGGCGGCAATACGCACGGCAACCAACAGTGTAACGCCGCGCGAAGGAAAAAGACGGGAGGCCGCCGATATCCGGTCACCCACCACTCGCCACGCCCCTCAGCGCCGCTGGTCGCGAGCGTGCAAGCTGCCGAGGGCGTCCTCGCGCACGTAAACCGTGATTTCCTGGCGCCCCGTGACCAGCCGGGTGGTGGGGTGAACGGTGCGGTCCACCACCCGGTAGGCCTCGGCGCGACGGGTCTGGTTGGCCGGGCGCAGGGTGTCTGCCGCCGCCCCCGGCAAGTCAGGCAACAGACGTCCATGCAGGGCCGCCCCGTCGTCGGCCGTCTGCACGCCCACCACGATGGACATGGGGGCAAAGTAACGGCGCAGGTTGTCGAGGTACGTCGACAGCGACTCGGCGGGAACCGTGTCTGGCTTGGCCACGCTGCCGGCCGCCACCTCGATGCGCGTGGTGCCGCCCGCAAGCGTCCGCGGAACCACCACCGGGATGATCTCCGTGTACTCCGCGCTGTTGTACGGCCGCAGGGTGACCCGCAAGCGCACCGCCTCGCCGGGGCGAACCTCGTCGCCGGGAAGCGACACCGCGACGATCTCCGCAACGTCCCGCCGGTACTCGACGCGCACGTCCACATCCAGCCGATCCAGGATCACCGGCTGGAAGGGGTTGCCCAGCAGATCACCCAGTGCCCGCACACCCCGGGTGCCCGCCAGCGACAATCGCGACACCCCTTCGGGGGCGAAGATCTCGTCACGCAGCTCCAGCGGCTTGCGCCCCCTGATGCCGACCGTGGACTTCACGGCCACCACCATCTCCGCGATGTCAGGCTCCGCGTCCATGAGGGCGTTGCTGATCACCAGCGACGCCAGCACCGGCGTCAGCCTGCGGTTGCGAGCCACCTCGGCGCGAAACACCCGCGGCGGCGCACCTGGTCCGCTGATCCGCACGGTGATGGGCACCATGGTGGCCCGTGCTCCCAGATCACCCACCACGCACGATTGCCGATCCTGGACCAGGGCTCCCACCTCGCGCACCGGGGATGAGAGCTTCATCGATTGCGACACGCTGGGGAGGATGGCGTGGATCTCCGCCTCCACCAGCGGCAGGTAAATCTCACCGGCGCCGAACATGGGATGACCGAAGGCCAGCACGCCGTCATGATCGATGTAGGTGACCGTGCCGGTGCCCACCATGCTCATGTCGCCCCGGACCAGCTCGATGCCGATGGCGGAGCCTGGCTGAAGGCGACCAGCCCCAGCCCCCTTGTCGTTCCGTGCGCGCAGCCCGCCGACGCCCGCACCCTGCACCGGAACCAGCCCCTCGGTGCGAAATTCCGCAGGTAGCTCCCCCATCACGCGCGGATCGAAACCAGAGATCGACAGGGGCACCGCCACGCGCACCAGGTGCGGTTCAGTTGATCCGGAACTTGCGCCAGCGGTCGTTCCAGCATTTGGCGGCGCGGCGGCGATCGCCACGGCGGCACCACCACCACCCCCACCACCACCCTCGGCCAGCGTCAGTGAGCGCAGGCCATCGGGGGCAATCTCCGTGAACAGATCACGGTTCGAACGCCGGGGCCGATCGCGCTCCGCAAGCATGGTCTCGATCGGCGTCACGCCGCCGAGGGGCTCCTTGGAGAAGCTCCACCCGTAGGCGATCGCTCCCATCAGCCGCCCGCCCACATACACCGGGCTGCCCGACATCCCGGCGGCGATTCCCGAGAACTCCAGCCGGGGGTCCTCGGCGCGAATCAAAATGACGTCTTGCTTGGGCAAGAACTGCCGCATGATCGATATCACGCGCACCTTGAACGGTTCCGGTTTGGTCCCCCGAAAAACGGTCAGAGCCTCGCCCACCATTCCCGGACGCACCTCGGAAAGTGGCAGAATCGACGGCATGGCTGGTTGCGGCGCGGGCGTAAGTGCCCCGGACCGGGCGCCACCGTGGCCCCTTGCGGGAACAGGGGGCGGCGGTGGTGGTACCGGCCCCGCCCCCCGGGCCGGTGAAACGACAGTGGCCAGGCAGAAAGTGGGCAACAGAGCGCACAGGATAGCCACCGGGACCGCCCGCGCGCGGCCCGGCCAGATCGATCCCCGCCAGACCGACATCTGCGAGTTGCGTCGCGGCGTGGAGGACAGCAGGGTGGCGCGGCGCACGAGCCTCCACGGTAGCAGACGGGTTCGCGGCATGCACAGCCCACCCTGCAAAAGTAGGGGATCTGGCGCTGCGGGTGCTGCGTTCACAGGTTTTCCACCCGTTGACACGCGAAGCTGGCCGTCGGATATTGGAAGTGTCCCGTCCTCAGGAGGAAGCCCCCAATGAAGTTGGTCTCCATGGTCATCGTTCTCGCGGTCGCGCTGGCAGGGCTGGGTGTCGCTTGCGGCCCCGAGGAGACCTACTGCTACGACCAGCACACGTCGTGCAAGCAGGCGCAGCTCGATCGAGAGAAGGCTGCCAAGGAAGCCGCTGACAGGGAAGCCGCCGCCCGGGACGGCGGCGCCGACTGAGACCGTTGCGACGATGAAGCGCTACCGCGCGGCGATCATCGGCGGTAGCGGTTACGGCGGCGCGGAGCTGATTCGCCGCCTGTTGATACATCCCGAGGTCGAGTTGGTGCGCGTGGCCAGCATCGATCACGTCGGTGAGCCTCTGGGCGCCGTGCATTTGCCGCTGGCCGGCCGCACCGCCCTGCGCTTCGAAGATCTGCCGCCGGCTGCAGCCGCCGCGGGGTGCGACATCGTCCTGATGGGCCTTCCGCACAAGGTCAGCGCCCAGAAGGTGCCGGCGGTGCTGGAGACTGGCGCCAAGATCGTAGACATGTCGGGCGATTTCCGCCTGCGCGACGCCGCTGCCTACGCGCTCTACTACGGCAGCCCTCATCCGCGCCCTGATCTGCTGGGCAGCTTCGTCTACGGGTTGCCCGAGCTCAACCGCGAACAGATCAAGGGCTCGCGTGCCGTGGCGTCACCTGGTTGCTTCGCCACCACCATCGAGCTGGCCTTGCTGCCGCTGGCGCGAGCCGGCAAGCTGGGCAAATTGGGCAAATCTGGAGCGACGGCCGCGGGGGCCATCCCGATCCTGGGCATCACCGGCTCGTCCGGCAGCGGCGTCGCCCCATCGGCGGCGACGCACCATCCGGTGCGGGCGGTGAACCTGAAGACCTATCGCGTGCTCGACCACCAGCACACACCCGAGATCGTCGAAACGCTGGCGGCCGCCGGCGCGCCTGGCGTGCAGCTTCGCTTCGTTCCGGTGTCTGCGCCGCTGTCGCGAGGCATTCTCGCCACCTGCTTCGTCAAGGTCGCGGCCAGCGAAACCAATGCATCCATCGCCGCCCTCTATGATCAGATGTACGGCGCCGAGCCCTTCGTGAGGGTGGTGCACGATCGCCTGCCCGAGGTGGCGGCGGTGTCGGGATCCAACTTCGCCGAGGTCGGCTTCACGCTTGGGGAGCCGGAAGAGGGCGAATGCGACGGTGCCTCGCAATCCATCCGCACCCTGGTCGTCGTCAGCGCGGCCGACAATCTGATCAAGGGCGGGGCCGGGCAGGCCATTCAGAACATGAACCTCATGCTGGGTCTGCCCGAGACCATGTCCCTGGAAGACTCCGGGCCCTGGCCGTGACCCAGCCGCCCGCGCCAGTAGCTCCGCCGCCCAAAGCGACCGCTGAAACGGCGCCGCTGGTGGTGAAGCTGGGCGGGGACGTGGTCGAGGGGGGGGCGCTGGTCACGGTGGCCGCTGACCTGCGGGCGGTCTGGCAGTCCGGCGCGGCGTTGATGGTCGTGCACGGAGGGGGACCACAGGCCACACAGCTCTCCGAGCGGCTGGGGCTGACGCCGCGATTGGTTGGCGGCAGGCGCATCACTGACGAGCCCACCCTCGACGTCATGAAGATGGTGGTCTCCGGTCGACTGAACGTGGATCTGGTGGCGGCACTTCGTGGCG
>JBDSME010000217.1:0-6007 GCA_039916065.1 Polyangia bacterium | reverse complement strand
TTCGGCATCCGCGGTCGCGTGATCTCCACCTGTTCCGCCTGCACCAGCGGCAGCCACGCCATCGGGTACGGGTACGAAGCCATCCGCGCCGGCCATCATGCGGTGATGCTCTGTGGGGGCGCGGAGGAAATGCATTTTTCCCACGCCGCCATCTTCGACATCCTCTATGCCACGTCGACGCGGTACAACGACGACCCGGCGTCAGGCTCTCGCCCTTTCGATTCGGCGCGGGACGGGCTGGTCGTGGGGGAAGGAGCGGCCACGCTGGTACTGGAGAGCGAGGAGCACGCCCGCCGCCGCGACGCGCCCGTCTATGGCGAGGTGATCGGCTTCGGAACGAGCTGCGACGGACAGCACGTCACCATGCCTTCCGACGAAGGAATGGCCGCGGCAATGAGAAATTGTCTCGCCGACGCGGGGATAGGGCCCCAGGACGTCGACTACGTGAACGCGCACGCCACGGCCACTGACGCTGGCGACATCGCGGAGAGCCAGGCCACCATGGAGGTGCTCGGCCCGCACGTCCCGGTCAGCTCAACCAAGGGCCACACCGGTCACACCCTGGGCGCCTGTGGGGCGCTGGAATCGGCATTCTGCCTGGCGTTCACCCGGCACGGCTTCATTCCCCCCACGCGTAACCTCCACCAGCCCGACCCGCGCTGTGCGCCCCTCAACTACGTCCGCGGCGAACCACTGTCGCCGCGGCGCCTCGACATTGTCATGAACAACAACTTCGCCTTTGGCGGCATCAACACCTCGTTGCTGTTTCGCCGTCTGTGATTGCCATGCAAACACCTTCCTCTGACGCGCCTCCCCCGCCCTGCCGACCTTGCCCACGTTGCCCGCCTCGCGGGGATCGTCCTTCCGCCGTCCATCTTTTCCCCACCAGACTGGGAACGCCGTGACCCGCGACGTGATCGTCATCGGGGGCGGGCCGGCCGGCAGCACGGCGGCAAACCTGTTTGCGCAGGCCGGGCATGACGTGTTGTTGCTGGAAAAAGAAACTTTCCCCCGCTTTCACATCGGTGAATCCCTGCTCCCCATCGACCTGCCCATTTTCGCGCGGCTGGGGGTCGAACTCGCCCCACAGAACTTCCTGCGCAAGGACGGCGCCGAATTCATCGATGAGCGCACCGGTCAGTCCGCGACCTTTCTTTTCTCGGAGGGATTGCCGGGCACGCCCGCGCACGCCTTTCAGGTGGAGCGGTCGGCCTTTGATCACGTCCTGCTGCTGACGGCGCGGGCGCGCGGCGCCGAGGTGAGAGAAGGGGTCCGGGTGGCTGATATCACCGTCGGACCAGACGCCGTGGCCGTCAGCGCAAAGACGGACGCCGGTACAGACGAGGTGCATCGTGCACGGTTTCTGATCGATGCCACGGGGCAGGACGCCCTGCTGGCGCGGACCAACCGCACCGCGCAGCCATATCAGGGGTTCGGGCGCGTGGCCGTCTTCCGCCACTACCACGGCCTGGAGGCCGAGATCGCGGATGAACTGGCACGGACCGGCAACATCAAGGTGCTGATGGTCCCCGAAGGATGGATGTGGCTTATTCCGCTCTCCGGGGCGCGTCTCAGCGTCGGGATCGTCAGCCGGGGGGCGGTGGGCTCCGGCGAGGTGCTGGAAGAGGCCATCGCCAGATCGCCGCTCATCCAGCGCCTCACCAGCGGCGCCACCCCCACGGCCCCCCGAATCATCCGGAACTTCAGCTTCCGCAACACGCGCGCGCACGGCCCGCGCTGGGCCTGCGCGGGCGACGCCGCCTGCTTCCTGGATCCGGTATTTTCCTCGGGAGTCTCGCTGGCGATGCTCGGCGCCGAGTCCGTGGTGGATACCGTCAGCCCGGCATTGCGGGAAGGTCGGGAAGGGGCGGCCGAGCTCCTCGATGCGCACGCCGCGCACATGCAGACCGGCTATCGCAGCTTCTCTGGCTTGATCCGGCGCTTCTACGATAACGCCATCGTCCGCAGCCTTTTCTTCGCCGAGACGCAGAACGAAGTTTATCGGACCGGGATCACCAGCGTGCTGGGCGGTGATCTCTGGCGGGCCGACAATACCTTCCAGACGCTGCTGCTGCGATACGAGATCGCCGCCGAAGCCGGAGGGGGCCATCGCCCGGCGACCGCTTCGTGAACCCGCGGCCGCTCTGGCAGTTGACGCTGTCCCGGCTGCGCGAGCTGTCCCGTGAGCCGGGGACCATGTTCTGGGCCTTTGGATTCCCCATCCTCCTCTCCGTGGCTCTGGGAATGGCCTTCAAAAGCAACGGGGGCGCGCCGATCAAAGACGGCGAAGTCCGCTACATCGATTTCTTGGTTCCCGGATTGATGGGGATGAATCTGATGTCGGGTTCGATGTGGGCGGTGGGTTGGGGGCTGGTGAACCTGCGAACCAAAAAGTTGCTCAAGCGCCTGCTCGCCACGCCGCTGAGGAGGTGGCACTTGCTCGCCTCGCTCGCGCTGGCGCGGCTGGCGCTCCTTCCCCTCGAAGTGGCCAGCCTGCTTCTGTTCGCGCGGGTGATCTTTGGCATGCCTCTGCCGGGACCGGGCGCGCTGGTGTTGCTGGCGGCTGTCGGCGTGCTGGGCTGGCTGTCCTTCAGTTGCCTGGCCGTCTGCGTGGCCAGCCGCGCGCAGAACGTGGAGACGATGACCGGCCTCATCAACGCGGTGATGATTCCGATGTTCGTGCTGAGCGGCGTTTTCTTTCCGGCCAGTCGCTTCCCGCCGGTGTTGCACCCGGCACTGTCGCTGCTACCCCTGACCGCCCTCAATGACGCCCTGCGGGGGGTCATTGTCGGCCATGCGCACCCGCCCGAACTGGTGCGTCCAGTCGTCATCCTGGTGGCGTGGGGCGCCGCCAGCGCGATGGTCGCCTGCCGGACCTTCCGGTGGAGCTGACAGCGTCACCACGACAACGGCGTCATCTGATGGGGAACTTTCCTCAGAATGTGGTGAGGATTCCTCGCCCCCGGCCGCCTTGACCCAACGCTGGCACGGCGGCTGGCGCGACATCCGGCGCGGTCGGGGCCAAAGCCGGGGGCGCCTCGAGGGCGACCACTGTCACGTCCCTTGCAAAGGAGAGCGCGGATGAGAACTCACCGAACGTTCCTGGCGCTCGTCGCGCTCGCCTCCACCAGCTGTGCGTTGCTCGGGGTGGTTGTGGGGACGGCCCACGCACAGACAGCAGGCAATCCGACTCCGGTGCCGACTCCGGTGCCGACTCCGGTGCCGCCCACGCCAGTTCCCCCGCGATACTTGCCTCCGCCCCAGGGGGTGCCGGCGTACCCCGGAGGGCCCCTGGCGCCTGCCAGCGCCGTCGCGCCGAACGGACAGTTCGTGGCGCCGCTCAGCCAGACCACACAAACGACCTATGTCCCCCAGAGCGTCGCGCTCTCCGGTCCCCGCTTCATCAAGGACTGGACGGAAGGTCAGCCCATCCCCGACGGCTACCATCCCGAGACACGCGTCCGAAAGGGCTTGGTCATCTCTGGAGCCCTGGTCGGCGGCATCCCGTATCTCTACTCAGCGTTGTTCGCCTCGATGGGGGCGGACCTCGCCGGCAGCGGCTCCAACAAAGCCGCGGCTCTCTGGGTTCCCGTGCTCGGCCCTTTCATCGAAATCGCTCAGACCGATTCAGCGACGGCAACCTACATGCTGGTCCTGGATGGCGTGGCTCAGGCCACGGGCGCCGCCATGTTGATCTACGGTCTGGCCTACCCGCGGGCCCTGCTCGTCCGCAACGATCTCGCCATGATGACCATCGTGCCCAGCCGCCTGGGAAGAGAGGGTTCGGGCCTGTCAGTCGTCGGTCGGTTCTGAACCGAATCCCGCCGCCTCGAATGATCGGCGCGGGTGATCAGCCGCGCCAGGCGGACAGCACCAGGCATGCGTTGGTGCCGCCGAAGCCGTAGCTGTTGGTGAGGACGTGCTGTACCCGCACCTCGCGCGCGGTGTTTGGTACGTAGTCCAGATCGCACTCCGGGTCGGGGGTGGTGTAGTTGATGGTGGGGGGAATGGCCCCCCGCGCCAGCACCAGCGCGCAGATGGCGGTCTCCACGCCGCCCGCGGCGCCGAGCATGTGCCCGGTCATGGACTTGGTCGAGCTGACCATCACCTTCCGCGCCGCATCGCCGAAGACCTTCTTGATGGCCAGCGTCTCGTTGGCGTCGTTCATCTTCGTCGACGTACCATGGGCGTTGATGTACCCAATGTCTGAAGGGGCCAGCTTGGCGTCCTTCAGCGCCAGCTTCATGCACCGCTGGGCGCCCTCGCCCTCGGGAGCGGGCGCGGTGATGTGGTGGGCATCGGCGTTTGCGGCATAGCCGGTCAGCTCGGCGTAGATCTTCGCGCCCCGCGCCCGGGCGTGCTCCAGCTCCTCTATCACCACGATGCCCGCCCCCTCGGCTATCACGAAGCCATCGCGATCGCGATCGAAGGGACGCGATGCCTCCTGCGGCGCCTCGTTGCGCGTGGACAGGGCGCGCATGCTGTTGAAGCCACCCACACCCAGGGCGCTGACGGTGGCCTCGGTGCCGCCGCAGATCATGGCGTCGGCATCGCCGCGCTCGACCGCCCGCGTGGCTTCACCTATGGCGTGCGCGCCCGTGGAACAGGCCGACACATGTGAAAAGTTCGGCCCCTTGGCTCCAAAGCGAATGGAGATCTGGCCCGGGGCCAGGTTCACGATGATCATCGGCACGAAGAACGGCGAGATCCCGTGGCGCGGCCCCTTGGCGCCCAAGGTGGCGCAAGCCGCCTCGATGCTGGCCACGCCGCCGAGCCCCGCGCCTACATAACAGCCGACTCTCTCCGCGAATTCACCCTCGATCTTCAGACCGGAGTCGGTGATGGCCAGGCCCGCGGCCGCCACCGCGTACTGGATGAACCGGTCGATGTTCTTGGCATCGCGCGAGCTTATCCAGGGCGTGACGTCGAAATTCTTCACCTCTCCCGCGAAGTGAGTCGCGAAATTGGTGGAATCGAAATGGGTGATGGGCGCAATCCCGGACTTCCCGGCCAGCAGTCCCTGCCAGGTCTCCTCGGTGCCAATGGCCACCGGAGTGACGAGCCCGATTCCGGTTACCACTACCCGTCTTGGCATGGCCTATTTCTCTTGGATGAATTCATCATGACTGGGGGGATGATGAGCAACGATGACCCTGTCGAACAACGACAGGGTCCCAACCGCGGTCCGACTGTTATTTCGACCGCGGGACTATTTCGCGTGTGCCTTGACGTAGTTGATGACGTCGCCAACAGTCTTGATCTTCTCGGTATCCTCATCGGGGATCTCGATCTTGAAAGACTCTTCGAGGGCCAGCACCAACTCAACGACGGCCAATGAATCGGCCTTCAGATCGTCGGCAAATGATGCCTCGGGCTTTACCTTATCAGGCGCAACCTCTAGCTGCTCCACGATGATTTTACGGACGCGCTCTTCAACGTTGTCGGCCATGTTTTCCTTCTTTCCACTAATTCGCCACCAATTCGCGACTGATTCGCCAACTGATTCGCCAACCAGACTCGTCATGCAATTGCGGGAAGAACAGGCCTTCCCGTGTCGGCGGCGTACCTTACATTAAGAGTCCGCCGTTGACCCGCAAAACTTCACCGGTAACGTACGATGCGGACGGCCCCGCAAGGTAAACGGCGGCGGCCGCCACGTCCTCGGGACGCCCCACCCGGCCCAGGGGGATGGACTTGATCAACTCGGCGCGGCGTTCCGCCGGCAACTCCGCGCTGGTCATGTCGGTGTCGATGTAGCCTGGGGAGATGGCGTTGACGGTGATGCCCCGCGACGCGTACTCACGGGCCCAGGTCTTGGTCAGCCCGATCACCGCCGCCTTGGCGGCGACGTACGGCGCCTGCCCCGCTGATCCCGTCTCAGCGGTAATCGAGGTGATGTTGATGACGCGGCCCGCGTCCTTCGCCTTCAGCAGGGCGCGCAAGGCGCTGCGCGTGCAGTTGAAGGTGCCGGTGAGGTTGACGTCCAGGGATCGTTGCCAGTCGGCAT
>JBDSME010000216.1:0-5541 GCA_039916065.1 Polyangia bacterium | reverse complement strand
TGGTCACCTCGGCTTTCCACATGCGTCGGTCGATGCGGCTGTTCGAAAAGCAGGGAATGAAGCCCACCCCAGCGCCGGCTGGGTTCTGGAACGGCGCCTGGTCATTACTGCCTCAGACGGGACAGCTTGCCCTGGCGGAAGCAGCCGAACACGAATACATCGGCATGCTCTGGTCCGCGCTGCGCGGGGATATCTAAATTTACCTCGCCACAGTGATTTCGATCGGTAGCGGAGGACCCATTGGCAACCGACGTGCGTCGTACTGAAGCTGTTTGTCCTCGCCCCGCGGAGCGGGGAGAGGCGGCAAAGCCGCCCTCCACTCACGCGTCTTGATGGGAACCTCACGTTTTTGGGGATTGCCGTTATCTGGCGATGATCCCTGTTGGCGTCACGCGCGTGCGGCTGATGGCGGCGTCGTCCACGTACAGAACGGCCGTGGCGGGCACCAGGTTTTTACCCACGCTGCCCGCCTGCCACCCCACCCACGAATTTGGCGCCATGGCCATGCCCTCGATGTCGACGATCTTTGTGCCGTCCAGCCAGTAGGTGACCCTGCCCGTCGAATCCTGGGCGTTGCGATAGAACGCCTCCACCTGGAACCAGCGCTGCGTGGGCACGAGGGGATCGGCCACGTCCAGGGCCACGTTGTAGCCGCCGAGGCGGTGGTCGTACAATCGCAGCGACATCTTGCCGCCGGGGAGGGTCCACAGATCCAGGTCGTACAGTTCTCTAGCCGTGTCGGGATTGTCGGGCACGTTCCTGATGCGGAACTTCATGATCACCCAGAAACCGTTATCCCCGACCGCAACGGGCTGGGGGAGGTAGTACCAGGCGCTGTAGTACGTCTCTCGCGGCAGCCCGCCCGCCCGTCCGAGCACCGCGCCCTGCTGCCCGGCGTTCGCTGGGGCGGTGATGGTCAGCTTCGCCCCGAAACGGCCCTGGTGGACATGAGTGGGAGAGATCTCCACGGAACTGGGTGCCACCGCCTCCGTCCCACCACCGGGCAAAGCGGTCCACTCGCTGAGATCACCGAGTTCGTGGCGTGCCGTCCAGAGCAGATCAGAGCCCACATCGAGGCGATCGCCGCATCCGGATAGTGCTGAACCAGCCAATGCCGTCCCCAGTACCGACGCCATGAAGGCCGCGGCGCTCAGGTTCCAGCAATGGCAGCGATTCGCATTCCGGATGCTCATGGATTGATCGACACGCCGAAGGCGACTCCCATCCAAACGCTGGAAGTATGACCGACCTCACCCCTCGGCAGGGCGGAAATCGCGGAAGGCCTAGGAAAGTAGTCCACCACCAGCAATCCAAAAGGCTTGAACCGGGCGGCTTGCCTACCGAGGCGAATTCCCACCCCTGCGTGGATACCGACCTCCAGGGCTCTGTCGGTCTGGTCGTTCGCCAGGTCCCTGCCCGTGGCGGCGTGCAAAACCAGGCACAATCCGCCGTCGGCGTAGGGAGCCCACCCCTCCCTTTCGAAGTGATGTCGCACGGCCAGATAGCCGGGCAGGCGCCATTCCCGCAACCGCAACCCGCCGGCCGTACCGTCGAACGCAGGTGCTGCCACGATGCCGCCGGTGCCAGCCCAGTCACCGCGCCTTGCGGCGATTCCCAGCACGATCGCCGGCAGCGCGACGTCATCACCGTTGCCGAATCCGACCGCGCCCCCGGCCGCGGCCTCGATGGTGAACCCTTCCCCGGTGGAGGGGCGCACGCTATTCGACGATACCGGCGCCGTCACGCCGGGATTCTCCGACGACACCGCTTGCGCCGTGGTTGCTTCGGCGCGGGCATCTAGCGGCAACGCGACGGTGGGCATGGGCACCCCCACCGTCGCTCCTTGCGAAGGCACAATCGCCTCCGGGAGCGTCGGTGACGCCGCCGGCACGGCAGCCTGAGGTCCGTCGTTTCGCCCCCCTTGCGATGGCGTGGCGACCGCCGGTCCGGGCGGCGGCACCGGCAGCGCATCCGGGCGTGCCGCGGAATCGAGCGCCAGCGCCACGAACACTGCTGCCACCCGAGCGCGGTAGGCGCAGTCGCGCGTTTCGTCGCGATACTCGCGCACGCTCCCCGCGGCGACGACGCGATATCGTTTCCCGAGGTCAAACAGCTTCACCGGTGTTGCTGTCGTTCCGGGAGCCTGGAGTCGACGGGCCAGGCGCTCTTCGGGAATCAACGTGATCAACTCCGCCCATACGGCATCCCGCCGCGGACACGAGCTGTCCCCGCCGAAGGCGTCCGCCGGATCAACGGGTGCGTGGCTGGCGGGGCCGGGGCCGGATGCCAAGGAGGCCCCGCTCCAGGCGATCACAGCCGCGACGACCCAAAATCCCGGCCGGAGGACTGCGTCACGCACGGCATCACGATACCCGACCCGGGCAGGCCTGTGCGAGTAGTTCCCCCCCGGGTCGTCAAGCCCGCTATCATCAAATATCCCATGGAGTTTCCGTGAAGGTTTCCGTGTCGCTTGGCCCTCACGTTGACGTGCAGCAGGCCTCGGTACTGGAACGGCGGACGGACGTGGAAATGTCGCGTCTGCACTCCGAAGAACCGTCCACCGTCGACGCGCGCGACGATGGGGATGCCGGTGGCAGGTTTCGCGCGATTTACGACACCTGGTTCGAAGACGTGGCGCGCTGGATCCGCGCGCTGGGAGGACTGGAATCTGATCGGGACGACATTGCCCAGGAGGTGTTCCTGGTGGTGCGGCGTCGGCTGCAGTCATTCGACGGAGCGAACCCGGCGGGGTGGCTGTACCGGATCACGCGGCGACAGGTGCGCGATTTTCGGCGGCGCACCTGGGTGAAACACATCTTCAACAAGCGGCGCTCTGACGAACCGGACATCCTGCCTCACGGTGGCAGCAGCCCGGCCACCGAACTGGAAGAGAAGGAAAAGCAACGGGTGTTGCACACGCTCCTGATGAAAATGGATGAGGGTCGGCGAAGCGCGCTGGTTCTGTTCGAGATCGAAGGCCTTTCCGGCGAGGAGATTTCCCGCATTCAGGGCGTCCCTCTCAACACCGTCTGGACACGGCTCCACCACGCGCGAAAAGAATTTTTCGCACACGCCGCACGATACCGGAAAGCGCACGGGGGCGATCGGCCTGACCAGCGCGGCGCCGACGCCGGCCGGGCAACCACGGAGGAAGAACAAGAACGGGCCAGCGCGCGCGAGCGGCGAAGGCACAAGGGAACGGGCGAGCAACCGCGTTAGGGTACTGTAATCAGGGAAGCGTAAAACGGCAGCAAGGAAAGGGCAGACAGTGACAACACGGGGTGGAGAAATCGGAACGGAGAGGGACATCGTCGGGCGCAGTCAGCAGCCTTCTGCCGGGGGGAATCGACCGGGAGGGCATGCTGACCGGTCAACCGAGGAATGGGCAAGGGGTCTCCTGAAGACAGCCGCCCGTTCGGAGGTAAGTGCGCTGGACAAACAGCGGGTCTGGTTGACACTGACCTATTCGCCCAGCCGGCGAGTGGCGCCGATATGGCGGCGTACCGCTACGGCGACGGCCGTCCTGGGTGCCTTGCTGGGGCTCACCGCCGCGGCAAGCGCGGCGCGCGGCCACTGGCCGGACTGGGCCGTCCGGGCGTACCAGCGCCTGTTGCCCGCTTCCGTTCCGACCCCCTCCGGGTCTCCGGAGCTCACGGGGGGATCGGAAGGGCGAGGTGGGGGCTATCGAGCCACCCCGGCGATGCGTGCCAATCCCAGCGGCGGTGCGCTGGCAGCGGCCAACGATTTTGAGACCAATCACCAGCGCGCGGCGTACGACGGGGATGGGTCACTCTCGGGTCGGGGGCGCCGTGCCAGTGCACGGTTACCATCGGTCAAGGCCCGCGATGTCGTGGGCCGCACCGATGAGAGTCGACCGGTGCTGGCGGCGATGCGAGCGCTCCGCCGGGATCATGATCCTGTGCGCGCCCGCGCTTTGCTGCGCCCGTACCTGCGAGAACAACCCGACGGCACCTTGGCCGAAGAGGCGCTGGCCATCACCATCGAGGCCGCTCTTGTCCACCAAGACCCTGACGTCAACGCGCTTGGTACCCGCTACCTCGACCTCTATCCCCACGGACCATTTCGCGTGCTGGCGGATCAGGCCCGCACAGCATTCAGCCGTGCAGATACGCGCTAGCTTGGCAGCGCGGACTCGTATGACCGGGTCGATTAAATTGGTTCTGAGTTCGGTGTTCATGACCGCCCTTGCCGCCGTGGGCTGCTCGTCGTCAGGCACCAGCGCGTCTCCAGGTGGCTCGACGGGCGGACGTCCGGCCACCGGGACCGGTGGTGCCGATGCGGGAAGCGGCACCGACCCCACAGGCGGCTTTTCCGGAGCTGGCGGCATCAATGGGTCAGGCGGGGGGGATTCTGGCGGACGCCAAGGGATCCCGGCCACTGGTGGGGGAAGCACCTCCTCGGGCGGCTCGACAGCCGGCACGACCGGTGGAGGCGGAGGCGCTTCGGGAGGGCGCGCGGGCGGCACCGGCGGAATCGTCCAGACGGGAGGCAGCGGCGTCGCTGGCGCCGGGGCGGGCGGAACCACTGCCGGTACCTGCTCCGACGCCGTTCTGCGTACCGCGCCGCCGGCAGGCAAGGAGGCATTCAAAGCCGACCCCATCGACATGAAGTTTCCCTTCAGCAGTCATTGGATGGGGGTGTTCAGCGCCGATCCCCGGTTCATCGGCATGACCTCGTTCGCCGATTTCGACCACGACGGCGACCTCGACTTCGCCTCCGGCCAGCGCGAGGACGTCGGCGGGGGCGTGGTCTGGTGGGAATACTGCACTCCGGACCACTGGGTCCGGCACGTCGTCGGGACTGGACACAGCTCCTGGGCGGGTGGATTCGCCGGCGACTTCGACGCCGACGGATGGATGGACATCATCGCCGGAGACTCCTGGTACCGAAACCCGCGCGCTCCGCGAAGTATGGGTTGGCAACGGTACAATACGGGCGGTCCCAGGCCCGAGGAGATCATCATCGGAGACGTCACGGGCGACCACAAGCCGGACGCCCTCTACCTTCACGCCAGTTTCAAGCCCCAGTACTGGTCGCCGGGGACCACGCAGACCGCGACCTGGACGAAGGGTGCCGAGCTGGCCAACAACCAGCAACAGGGCGGCGCGATTGGTGACATCGATGGCGATGGTTACAACGACATTCTGGCCGGCTTTCGCTGGTGGTACCGTAACGTCAACGGCGACGGCAAGACCTGGCAGACCGTGGAAATCTTCCCCGCCACCGCCTTCGACAACGCGCCTCTCACCTACCTGGGGGACCTGGACGGGGACGGTGATACCGACTTCGTGATGGGCACCCACTTTGGCGCGCGACTGGCGTGGGCCGAGAACATGGACGGCAAGGGCACACAGTTCACCTTGCACATGCTTTCCACCAACAAGAGCTTCCTGCACTCGATCATAGCCGCGGACTTCGACAACGACGGCGATCTGGACCTCCTGGCTGGGCAGAACGTGGGTCCGTCGTTCATCTTCGAGAACACCGACGGCAAGGGGACCTTCGTTGAACATCGCATCG
>JBDSME010000215.1:0-4744 GCA_039916065.1 Polyangia bacterium | reverse complement strand
CGTACTCAATGTGCGATTCCTTGCGGGAGTCCCAGTCCTTCCGATACCCCGACGACAGCAGGTCCAGGGTCATCCTCGCCGGTTGCGTCTGGATCATCGAGTGCGTGGGGATGGTGTAGACGTCGCCGCCCCACACCACCTGGGCCAGCACCAGCACCGCCACGGCGACGCGTCCCGCCCACCCGGTGTGCCACACCACCGCGAACACCGCCGCGACCACCGCCGCCATCCAGGGCAGCAGCGCCTGCAGGTAACGATCCTGGTGATAGGTCCAGTACCAGATGGCGACGCCGATCATGGTGGCGGCGGCCAGACCCAGCACCCGCCGACGCGGTTTCACGAACAGCAGGAGCGGCAGCGACAGGGTGAACAGCGATCCGAATATGGGCAACGTCCCGTGGTGGTTCCACCAGTCATGGGCCACGAATGAAAATGTCACCGTGGCCAGCAACGTCTCCCGGAGGCGGTGGGGAAGCGTCCCTTGTGGTGTCCAGTTCTCGATCTGCAGCAGTTTGCCGGGATCGGTGCCCGGCACCCAGGGGTGCGCGGGGAAAATGGTGCGCAACATCGGGTACAGCGGATCTCCGTACCAGACCCAGTTTTTCAACCACAGCGGCGTGGTCAGCACCAGCGCCGACAGCCCCACCGCCAGCGGAACCCGCCACGCCGCCCAGAGGCCAGCGGCGTCGCGGCGACCCGCCAGGCTGCGGCGCACCGCCCCGATGATGATCACCGCCGCCGGCACCAGGATCAGCGACACCGCCTGGTACTTGGTCATGATCGCCGCCGCCATCAACGCGCCCAGCAGCGCCGCGGGAATGACCTGCCAGTCCCGCCAGAGCCGGCGCAACAACAAGAACAGCGGTGGGGCGAAGAAGGCCAGTACGTGGTCGGCGGCCACCGAGAGAGTCGAATCGTAAAGCAGTATCCCCGGGAACAGGAACATCGCCGCCCAGGCGTTCCGCACCCTCACGTTGGCACACGCGGTACACCAGCGCACCAGCAAGCCGACGCCGGCCAGCGTGGCCAGGAACAGAACGAATTCAATGTGGGCGGCGATTTCGATCTTGCTGACCAGATCGCCCCCGGGGATCAGGAAGGCCCAGGTATAAAGGAAGCTGGCCAGGTGGGGATAGGTGGAGCAGAACCAGCCTTCGGGAAAGCGGGTCACCGCCCCGGCGGCCGCGTAGTGCTCGGCCAGCGCCAGGTGGTACCAGCGCGCGTCGTAGGCCACGTTGGCCGGCGTCATGATGTTGATGTACAGCAGCGCCACCCCCGCCAGACCGAACACCAGCGCCACGCCCCCCCACCAGGACGGCCGCATCGCCGCAACGCGCGCGTGCCGCAACAAACCAAGGGGGCGGCGGAGCAAGCGCACCAGGGGCGCCCCGCCCGCCGCGATCAGGCCCAGGGGCCAGGCGTAAAAGAACACCGCTCCCAGCCCGTGGAACAGGCCCACCACGAACACGCCCAACGAGAAGACCAGGACCCCCACCGATAGCGAAAGCAACAGCCGCTCGCGCAACGGGGGATGGGGCCGCAGCACACGCCCCACCACCAGGTCGCCCGCGCAAAGGCAGGCGGCCGCGAAGAACAGCGCGCAGGCCCAGGCTTTGGCGTACAACCAAAAAAGCCACCGCTCGATGGCATAGTGGCGGTCCATCTGGAACAGGAAGACGGCGACCCCGGCCAGCGCGATCACCAGCAGCCCCAGCGGGGGGAGCCACTTTCCGGACCCGCGCCGGGGCGGCGTTGTGGTTCCGGCGGACCCTGACGATCCTGGCGATGCCGCCGATGCTTCCGACGGCGACGGCGCCCCGACGCTGGTCAGGGAACCCCCAGCATGGCCCGGGCGGAGGTCGTCGCCGCGGACACATGTCCCCGCTTGAATAGAAACAGCTCGCTCCCGCGTTCAGCCAGCAAGCCATACTCGTCGCGATTGGCCAGCGCCGCGTTCAAGGACGCTCGTGACAGCTCGCCCACGTGTGAACGTCCTATCAGCAGGTAGTCGACTGGCCCCGGCGGCACGCGCAGCGGATACACCACCTTGCGCGTACTGACGTGCGCCGTCTCCTGCTCGGTGGCCGCCACGCTGGCCGACGGCGGGATCATGGCCAGCAGCTCCTTGAGCTCGCGGTAGCGGCGGTGGTCCTCGGGCGACATCTGGAATTCGATGCGGCTGAACCCGCCCACGAATGCCTCGTGCTGCAGCAGCGCTCCAAAGTTGTAGCTGTGCGCAAGCATGGCCACCGCCATGGTGACCAGGGCGGCCCGCCGCGAGATGAAGCCGCCCGGCTCGCGCGAGATCATCATCAGCGCCAGCACGGAAGCCAGAAACAGGTAGGGGATCCAGTGCGTGGTGTACTGGAACGAAATCTGGGCCATGGGCCCGTAACCGGTGGTGAGGATGGTGAAGAAGATCCCCGCCACCGCCAGCGGCAGGAGCTGCACCCGCCGGCAGGGCAGCAACGCCAGAGGGATGAACATGTGACCGACGTAGGTCAGCTTGCCCTCCGAGCCCAAGGTGCCGAAGGTATAGAGCGGGTTGGTGGCGATGGTCTTGATGACGCTGCCGAAGGTGGACACCCCCTCGGCGAACAGCCCCGAATAGAGGTTCTGGAAATACCAGGAACCCGCCAGCGGCATGATCACGAAGCGCACGATCACGAACCAGATCACCGACGACGCGCCCAGCACCAGGCCCAGCCGCGGACGCAGCCCGCTGAACAGCAGAAACATGCCCAGCACCGCCAGGCCAACCGCCACATCCTCGCGGATGGCGAACAGCACCACCACCATCGCCGCCGTCAACCAGTGCTTGCGGTTGGCGATGGCGTAGTACAGCCAGAAGTGGAAGAAGACCGCCAGCGGGATCCAGTGGAAGTCGTAGAAATTCGGTCCGTGCAGCGGCGCGAACATCAGGTAGGCGATGGCCACCGTGGCGGCCACAGGCCGCGACAGCCGCGTGGAGGCGAACAGGTACAGCGGCACCGCGGCGAACCCCAGCACCACCGCCTGGATGATGAGCATCGTCTCCGGCCCCGGATGGATGGCGTAGAACGGTACGAACAGCAGCATCGCGAACTCGGCGTGGCCCGCCAGGTAGTTCCCCCCCGCCGGTCCGAACAGCACCGGCGACACGAACGGGCGCCCGTGCAGGGCGTTGTACATGAGGTTATCGTAGATGCCGAGATCGAACGCCGTGGTCCCCAGCCGGTGGTGATTGAGGATGGTGTAGTAGCCGACATAGGTGGCGTACCCCGCCGACGCCAGACAGACCAGCGCGAAGAAGAAGACCCGCGACGACGGCCACGGCAGGCGCCGCAACGAGCGCGCCTCCTCCTGGAGACGCCCCCAGAAATTCATGGTGGGAAGCACCTGCAGGCTGGAACGAAGCAAGGGCTCGAACATCAGCACGAACGCCCCCAGCACCAGCAGGTAGGTGAGCTGGTTCTGATGGCTGAAGCGCACGTTGAAGAGCGCCGGCAGCAGGCAGGCTGGAATCAGCGCCGCCACCATCCGTGCCGCCCGCTCCACCGGAGGCACGGCGCGGCCCCGTCCCAGCAACAAGGCCACCGCCGCCGCGAGCAAGGGCACGCCCGCACCGCCCAGGACCGTCGACACCAGCGCGTCGCGGGCGGTCGACACCAGCGCGTTCCCGATCAGAAAGTCCTCGCGCTGCCGCGCCGTCATGACCAGCGTCTGCACGAACAGCGTCACCGAAACACCGGCCGCCGCCAGGCCTGCCAGCGGCAGAGTCAGCCGTTCCCAGGCGATGGGCGGGCGAAAACGCGCGGCTGCAGGCGGCGTGGCCTGCTGCTGTTCGTCAGGCTGCCGTGACGGCTCGGCCGGCGGCGCCGTGCCCACGGGTTGCGGTGTCGTCCCCTCTCCGGGCAGTGGAGCGGAAATCGTGACGCCCGACAAGCTCAGCCTCTACGGGGAGCGGCGACCGTGATCACCGTATTCCAGCACAGCCGCCGCAGGGGAGGAATGGCCTTGAGCAAACGTTCGTCCAGCTTGCGTAGAGGGCCGAAAAATGATTCCAGCTTGCCGGCGTCGGTGTAGATCTTCTTCCAGTAGCGCTCTTGATTCGGGTTGGCGCGATCTATCAAATAAAACTTCAGGAACACCGACAGGGTGGTCAGCCAGAACTCCTGGTGCGACACCGCGCCGAAGCTGCCCCGGAAGCGTTCGATGTCGCCGAAGGTCAGCGGCTTTTCGTCGGGGGTGCGCACCTCCCGGGCGATGCGCCGGTAGACATTGATCACGGGGTTATAGGGAAGCGGCTCGATGAAGCAGCCCTTGCCACCAGGCTTCATCACCCGGGCCAGCTCGGGGATGGCCACCGGCAGGCTCACGTGATGCAAAACTCCGTTGCCATAGATGAGATCGAATTCCTGGTCACCCGCCGGAATCAGATCGCTCGTCACCTGGCGCGTCTCAATCTCCACGCCGTGGCGGGCCGCCAGGCGCTGGGCTGCCCCGAGCATGCCGGCGGACACATCGATGCCCACCACGCGGGCGCCCTGCTTGGCCAGGAAGACCCCACCCTCTGCGGCGCCACAGCCGTAGTCCAGAATGCGCTTACCGCGAACGTCCCCGAACTGCGCCAGGATGTGCTGGTTCTCCACCGCCGTTATCGACGTGAAGGTCTCATCGACCAGGGTGTCGGTGGGGTCGATCTCGGCTGCCCAACGGTCGTGAAATTCAGACTCGTTGTGGCGACGCTGCGCCTCGGCTCCTG
>JBDSME010000214.1:0-3919 GCA_039916065.1 Polyangia bacterium | reverse complement strand
CGGCCGAAGCCGTAGTGCACCAGGCCGACGGCGGTCGAAAATGTTGGGGAGCGGACGGCCTCCACCAGGCCTCCCACGCCCTTTGGCAGCCCGCGCCGCACCGGCAGGCCCAGGATCTCCTCACCGAGCTCGGTGATGCCGGGCATCAGGGTGGCCCCTCCCGTCACCACGGCGCCGGAAGCCAGCAGGTCCTCGCAGCCCAGGCGCACGATCTCCGCCTTCACGAACGAGAAGATCTCCTCGATGCGCGGCTGAATGATGTCCCGGCACAACGCGTGTCGCGAAAGAATGCGCGGCGCTCGCCCACCCACCGACGGCACCTCCAGGGTCTCGTCCTCGGGCACCATCGACGCCAGCGCGCAGCCGGCGCGGATCTTGATCTTCTCGGCTTCGTGGGGTGGCGTGCGCAGGCCGAAGGCGATATCGCTGGTCAACTGGTGACCGCCGATGGGGATGACGCTGGTGTGGGCCACGGCGCCCTCGGTGAAGATGGCGATGTCGGTGGTGCCCCCGCCGATGTCCACCAGCGCGACCCCTAGCCCCTTCTCGTCTTCCTCCAGCACCGCCTCGCCAGAGGCCAGCGGCTCGAGCACGATGTCCAGCACTTCCAGGTCGCAGCGGGTGCAGCATTTGATGATGTTCTGCGCGGCGGCGGCGGCAGCGGTCACGATGTGGACGCGCGCCTCCAGGCGGACGCCGCACATGCCCATGGGCTCGCGCACGCCATCCTGGCCGTCGATCTTGTACTCCTGCGGAAGGACGTGGACGATGTGTCGGTCCACCGGCAAGGCGATGGCGCGGGCCAGTTCCAGCACCTTGGCGATATCGGTGGGTCGGACTTCCTTGTCCTTCACCGCGACCGTGCCGGTGGAATTCACGCCCTTGATGTGGCCGCCGGCGATCCCCACGTACACCTGGGAGATCTCGCAGCCGGACATGCTCTCGGCCTCGAGGATCGCCTGCCTGATGGAGGCGACCGTCGAATCGATATTGACGATCACCCCTTTTTTCAAGCCACGCGAGGGGTGGGTGCCGATGCCGATGACGTCCAGTCCATCGGGGCCCAGTTCACCTACGACGGCGGCGATCTTGGTGGTGCCGATGTCGAGGCCGACGATGATGTCCGATGATTTTCGCGGCATGGCGGTGTGGGTGTTTCAGTTTTGGGGCCGGCGCCGGTTAGAAGGGCTGGGACGGAATTCCAAACTGGCCTTGCCAGAAATACCCGTGATTTCGGAGGTCGTCGATTTTTTTGCCGAAATCGACGGGGCGGCCGGGGCGGACGCCTCATCCCCTTCGGCGAACGCCAGCCGAATGGGCACGCGGTCTCCTGCCGGCCCGTCCAGATGCACCACACGCAACGCGGAGATCCCGCGCGGTCCGAACTCGGCCAGGATCTCGTCCAGCCGCGCCAGCTTGTCGGAGATCTGGCCGCGACCCAGCCGGATCTCGGCGCCGCCCTCGTAGAAAAACAGCGAAAATCCGGTCCGCGGATCGATGTGGATCTCGGACAAGGGCGGGCGCCCTCCCCCCATCCCCATGGCGCCGTGGCGGGCACTGGCCAGGCTGTCGGGGTGCTGGTATTCGGCAAGCAGCGCGAGCGCCTCCCGGAATGCGGCTTCGCTGACGCCGGGCAGACCAGCATATTCGGCGCGCGATAGCCCCGTCAGCACCACCTGACCGTCCGCTTCCTCGAGGGTGGCGTGCTTGAAGGGGTGCCCTTGCTCGTCGAGCAGATACAGCCCGCCGATCACGGCGACCGCGGCGGCGCGCCTCTCGGTCACCTCGATGACCAGGGTCGCCGGCAGTTGCCGCCGCACGCGCGCCGTGGTTATCCATGGCTGTCGGGTGAGGCGTGCCGCGATGACGTCGGTGTCCAGCGCCAGCAGCCGGTCTCCCAGTTCGACCGTCGAAAGCGCCACGATCTCGTCGCGGCTCACGTGGACGGTTGGCCCCACCTGCACCTCGCGCAAAGCAAAGCGCGGCGAGGCCACCACGTGCCGCACCAGGAGGCGGCCGCCGGCCAGCGCGGCGGCCAGCACCGCCAGCGCCACCGCGATCTTTCCCACCACCAGAAGCCTGCGGGCCAACGCCGCCAGGTGCTCTCCTACCCACGCCGCCCAGACAGCAGGCGAGCGGCTCTCCACGGTGATGCGGTGGTTGGCGCGGCGCCACGCGAACCCACTGCGCCGCACCCGGATGGGCTGCGTGGTCTCCGGCGCGTCGCCTGCCACACCCGGACCCGCCTGCCGAGCGCTCGTCCCGGTCGGGCGTGCCACCGTGCCCGTACGTCCGGGAATGTCCCGGGCGACCTGGTTTTTGCTGCTCGGCTCGGTCACCGCGTCGCTGGCTACCCGTCGCGGGCGTGAAGGCGGCATCGCCCGGGCGGGCGTAGCCGGCAAGACGGGAGGCGGTGTCATGCCGCGGGGTGGGAACGGCGCAGAGGACCCCGCGCCCAAATTCCCGGTCTGGCCGGCGTTGCCAGGGTTGGTGCTCTTGCGCCCTGCCAGCCGTTCGCTGGCCAGGCGTTCTATCGGACTGTCGCGGCGGGTGTACCGCGCCTGGGAGCGCGTGGCCGCGGGGCGTTTTCCGGTACCGCTGCTCATGACTGACCGCCACCTTCACCCGCCGCGGCAGTACGCGGCGGGTGGTCCTGCGCCAGCAGCGCCAAAAGATCGGGTGCCGCCTGGGTGATGTCCCCCGCCCCCAGCACCAGGACCAGATCGCCGGGGCGGGACACCTCGGCCAGCGCAGGAGCCAGGTCGGAACGTCGCACGTAGCGGGCGTGGCGGTCATCAGGAAATGTGGCCAGCAGAGCCGCCGCCGTGACGCCCTCGGCCGGGGGCTCACCCGCCGCATAGATGTCGGTCAACAGCAACACGTCAGCGCCCTGCAGCGCGGGCGCGAAGTCGGCGAAAAGATCGCGCGTGCGGCTGTAGCGATGGGGCTGAAACGCCACCACCAGGCGGCGGCCATACAGGCGCGCGGCGGCGATGGTGGCCTTCAGCTCGGTGGGATGGTGTCCGTAGTCATCGATGACCAGCACGCCCCGCGCCTCGCCACGCAGCGAGAAACGGCGGTCGACGCCTTCGAAGGTTTCCAGCGCCGCGCAGTAGTCGGCGAAGGGGACGCCCAGAAAATCGGCCACGCACAGCACCGCCAATGCATTCTGGGCATAGTGAATTCCCGGCATCCGCACGTGGACCTCGCCGCGCTGCTTTCCGCGGACCGCCACCTGGAACCGCGTGCCATCGGGGCCCGACGACAGAACCTGGCCGCGGTAGTCGCCAGCGGCCAGGCCGTAGGTCACGTGCCGTTTCAACAGATCGGGCGCCAGCCCTGAGGCCACAGGGTCATCCGCGCCCAGCACCACCAGGCCATAGAACGGAACCTTGTTCGCGAAGTCGACGAAAGCGGCGCGCAGCGCTTCGGTGCTGCCGTAATGGTCCATGTGCTCGCGATCGATGTTGGTCACCACAGCCACCATGGGGAACAGGTGGCGGAACGAACCATCAGATTCGTCGGCCTCGGCCACCAGGACCCAGCCCTGCCCCAGGCGTGCGTTGGAACCGAAGGCGCGCGCCTTGCCGCCGATGATGGCGGTGGGGTCCAGTCCGCCGCGCGCCAGCACCGACGCGATCATGGTGGTGGTGGTGGTCTTGCCGTGTGAGCCGGCGACCGCCACGCCATCCTTCACGCGCATGAGCTCGCCCAGCATCTCGGCACGCGGGATCACCGGGATGTCGCGCGCCTTCGCGGCCAGCACCTCGGGATTGTCGGCGCGCACGGCGCTGGAGGTGACCACCACGTCGGCGCGCGCCACGTGGGTGGCGGCGTGGCCGATCTCGACGGTGATCCCCAGCGTCTGCAGGCGGCGCGTGACGTCGGTGGCGCGGACGTCCGAACCCGACACCACGTA
>JBDSME010000213.1:0-6724 GCA_039916065.1 Polyangia bacterium | reverse complement strand
GTCCCGGTGCGCAGAGCGAACAGCGTGAAATCACGGCCCATGCCCACGAAAGGTCCCGGGTGCACCACGGTGCCGACCTGACGAACCAGGATATTGCCAGCCAGTACTTCCTGGCCGGCGTAGCGCTTGATGCCCCGGCGCTGACCGTGAGAGTCCCGTCCGTTGCGTGAGCTGCCTTGTCCCTTTTTATGTGCCATGACGAATTCCTCAGAGCTGGCGGAGGCTTAAGCGTTGATGGCGTTGATCTTCAACGCGGTGAATGGCTGACGGTGACCAGCCTTGCGGCGGTAGCTCTTGCGGCGCTTGTACTTGAAGATAATGATCTTCTTGCCCAGCCCCTGCTCGACGATTTCCGCATCCACGGAGACTCCGGCGACCTTCGGCATGCCGATGCGCACGTTGCCTCCGTCATCGGCGAACAAGAGCGTCTCGAAGCTGAACTTGGTCCCGGCGGGACCATCGAGCTTCTCGACGCGCAAGGTCTCGCCCTGCTGAACGCGGTACTGCTTTCCACCTGTCTGAATTACGGCGTACATGAAAAAGGGTGCCTCCCAGAGAGCGCGGTAGTTTATGGGGAGAAGGAGAGGTGTCAAGGGGCTGCGGAGGGTTGGGAGAAGTTCGTGGGACTGGGGGGTCACGGGCGTCGACGCGAACAGACGATAACTGTCCGCGCCGGACGGCAGATTGCAGAGTGGGTGGTGGGTGGCTAGGGGTGGGCTCGACTGGATTCGAACCAGCGACTTCCGCCTTCGGAGGGCGGCACTCTATCCAACTGAGCTACGAGCCCGGAACGCACCTCTTTAGCGCGGCGCCGGCCGACGCCGCAAGAGAAGCGAGGTTTGTGATAAGAAACAACGACCTTGGCAACGACCGAATACACCGTCCGGCAGGTGCGCGACATACACGATCTCCCTTTGCCGGACCTGATGTTCCGCGCCCAGGCCGTCCATCGGGCGCATCACGATCCGGCCGCGGTGCAGCTTTGCACCTTGCTCTCGGTGAAGACCGGTGGGTGCCCGGAAGATTGTGCCTACTGCCCGCAGTCGTCGAAGTACGACACCGGCGTGGACCCGGCGCGCATGATGAAGTCGGCAGAGGTCCTGGATGCGGCCACGCGCGCCAAGGCCGCTGGCGCCACGCGGTTCTGCATGGGCGCCGCCTGGCGGGAGGTGAAGGACGGGCCGGCCTTCGACGAAGTGCTGGGCATGGTGCGCGGTGTGCGCGGAATGGGTCTGGAGGCCTGTTGTACCCTGGGCATGGTGACCGCGGCGCAAGCAGAGCGCCTCGCGGAGGCGGGCCTCACCGCCTACAACCACAACATCGACACCTCGAAGACGTTCTACGGCACGATCATCAGCACCCGCACCTACGAAGATCGGCTGCAGACCCTCGCCAACGTCCGCAAGGCGGGAATCACTGTTTGCTCGGGCGGCATCATCGGCATGGGCGAATCCATTGACGACCGCTGTGCCATGTTGATGACCCTGGCGAATCTGTCCCCGCAGCCGGAGAGCGTGCCCATCAATGCCCTGGTGGCCACCCCCGGCACCCCGCTCGGCGACCGCAAACCCGTCGATCCGCTGGAGTTCGTGCGCATGATCGCCACCGCTCGCATCTTGATGCCTGATACCAAGGTCCGCCTGTCGGCGGGGCGGCTGGACCTCTCCCGGGAGGCGCAGCTGCTGTGCTTCCTGGCCGGCGCCAACTCCATCTTTTACGGCGAGAAACTGCTCACCACGGGCAACCCGGATGTGGAATCGGATCAGGCGCTGCTCCGCGAGGCAGGCTTCTCGCCGACGATGGGCACCGTCGAGCTGGGTGACTGAGGCCCGTCAGGGGCGGGCGCGCGTCCACTGGCGACGCACCTCGTAGGCGGCGATGGCCACGGAGGTAGACAGGTTCAACGAGCGCAGCTCCGGATCGGCCATGGGGATGCGCAGCAGCGATCGGGGATGGCCATCGAGGATGTCCCGCGGCAGCCCCACGCTCTCTCGTCCAAATACCAGCACGGCGGAATCAGGGTAGGCGGGCTCGTCGTAGGAGCGTTCCGCTCGGGAGCTGAAGAAGAACGGCGTCCCCAGGCGTGGCAATTCGGCTGCTACCGCCGCCCAGTCCGGCCAGACGGTGACGCGCACCCGCGGCCAGTAGTCCAGGCCGGCGCGCCGCAAGTGCTTGTCGTCAAGAGAAAAGCCCAGGGGCTGTACCAGGTGCAGATCCGCGTCGACGGCCAGACAGGTCCGCCCGACGTTCCCCGTGTTCCAGTGAATCTCTGGTGCCACGAGCACCACGTGAAGCCGTGCCATTCGATCCAGCAGACAGATACCCGAAAAACGGCGCCAGCGCCCGTGTCAGCGGCGTGGCAACGCCGCAGCACCGCGCGGTATACGTCGCATGTGTCTCGCCTGGGTGAGTTGCTGGCGCGCAATCTGGGGATCTCCAAGACGGCAGCCGCGCGCCTGATCGACGAGGGTCGCGTCTGTGACGCTGCCGGGGTGCCGTACACGGATCGCAAGGCCAGCATCCAGGTCGGCATGGCCGCCGCTCCTGCCGGCACGGAGGCGACGACCCCGAACGTCCCCATGGTGTTCGTCGACGGCGACGCCGTGTCGTTGTGGAGCGCAGCTCTGGTGATGTTGCACAAACCAGTGGGAGTGGTGACCGCCTTGCGCGACAACGTCCATCCCACCGCCTACGACCTGCTGCGCGAGGCGCCCCTGTTTCCGGAGCTACGCGCCGCCGGGCGGCTAGATCTGGAGACCTCGGGGTTGCTGCTGTGGACCACTGAAGGGGCGCTGATCCAGCGGTTGACTCACCCCAAGCGTCGCGTGCCACGCACCTATCAGGCGGCACTGGCGGGTCCGTTCACCCCTCCGCCACCCGAGCTGGTGCTGGACGATGGGCACCGACCCGAGTTGCTGGAACTGCGCCCGCTCAGCCCGACGGAGATACACCCCGGACTGATCGTCCCCGCCGGTGGCGCGGTGCTGGCCACGGTGACCATCGTTGGGGGCGCGTACCACGAAGTGCGGCGCCTGTTCGCCGCGCTGGGCACGCACGTGCTCGGCTTGTGCCGAACCCGGTTTGGCGCGTACGAACTTCCGGTCGATCTCCCGTCTGCCGGCTGGCGGGCGTTGCCGCTCCCTGCCGGATTCGACGGATCCCCGTGACAAGGGGCCGCTGAGGCGTCCAATGCCGTCCAAAGCGCACTTTGGGGGCACGACCCCGGTGGCACTCCCTCAGAGTGGTGTGGCAGGCTGCCGCGCATGGGAAACTTCGACCACTTCACGCCGTGGAGGGCCCTGATGGGGGGCGCGTTGATCGGACTCGCGGCCAGCGGGACGCTGTTCTTCACCGGCCGGCGCGCCGGCATCAGCGGGATCGTCGGGGGCCTCCTGGAGGGCCTGTTGCCGGGGACGACTGCGGTGTCACCAGCCCCGGCTGACGAGCGGCGGTGGAGAGCGGCCTTCCTTGTCGGTCTGCTGATGGGAGGTCTGACCTTGCTGGAGGCCGGTACAGGGGCCGCGTTCTTCGCGGGGGCGATCGGAGCACCGGTCCGGTCATACCTGGGTCTCGCCGTGGCGGGGGTGCTGGTGGGCTTCGGCGCGCGCCTCGGCCGCGGCTGCACCAGCGGTCACGGCGTGTGCGGCGTCTCGCGACTCTCGGCACAATCGCTGGTGGCCACCGCCACTTTCATGATCACCGGCATCGCCACGGTGGCCCTGGTGAGATTCACGGGGTGGTTCGCGCCATGACCATGACAATGACAAGACGCACGCTGCTTGGTGCCTTTGGCTGCGGCCTGATCTTCGCGATCGGCCTTGGCGTGTCAGGGATGACTCAGCCCGGGAAGGTGGTTGGCTTTCTCGATCTGTTCGGAGGCTCCTGGGATCCAAGCTTGGGGCTGGTGATGGCCGCCGCGGTGGCTGTACACGCATCGTTCTTGCGCTGGATGCGCCGAGGTCCCTCGTTCGCCGCACCTGAGATCGACAGCTGCGCGGCGTTGACGGATGATGAGCTGGCCGGCATTTCACCCCGCGCCCGCAACGGATTTCTGGGCACCCGCGGTGGCGTGATGGCGGGGGCGGCGATCTTTGGCGTGGGCTGGGGCCTGGGCGGCTACTGTCCCGGCCCGGCCCTGGTGTCCCTGGTGAGCTTGGCGCCTGGCGTGCTGCTATTCACCGCCACCATGTTGGGCGGGATGCTCATTTACCAGGTGCTGTTGCACCCCCGCGCTGCCTCGCCCGGAGGGCCAGAGCTCACGGCGCGACCGACCACCCGACCCAAGCTCGCCCGATAGAGATCCGGCAGAAGCTTCAGGGGGCATCGGCCGCGCCGCTCTGACGTCAGTCAGATCAGATCAGCAGGGTGCCGGTGCGGATCAGGTAGGCCAACTTACCGCGCTGTTCGGCGTCCAGCATCGCGTGGATCTGTTGCAGCGCCTTCAAGACGGCATCGCGCAAACGTTCGGCGCTTGCCACCCGCAAACTGGCACCTTCGGCGGCCCGGTTGGTGTCGAAGGCGTCCGCTGATACGGCGTCGGCGAACGCCGATACGGTACGACGGCGATCCACCTCGGCTTGCGCGCGCTCCGTCTTCAGCTCGTCCAAGATGCGCGCCAGAGCTGCGATCTGTTTGTCATCGAGGTCGAGCTTGTAAGCGATGAACCGCAGCGGACGGCGCACCCCGAAGGGCCCCCCGCCACCCCCGCCACCCCCGTCCCCGCCGCCCGCGCCCCCCTCGTCGTCATCGCCACCACGCTCCCCACCGCCGCCCCAACCGTGGCCCCGCGACACGGGACTGCAGCTTGACCATTCTCCGCAGGAAGCGGCCCCACGCCGCTGCTGCCACCACGCCCAAAATGCCGGATGGACTGCCGGATGTGCTGCTGTATGCATTGGATTTCCTTCTGCCGGGGCCGTCGCTCCCGGCGGTACTGTTCACACGTGGGCACCATGCCTCACGTCTGCGTTGAAAGCTGATCCTCCCACCGCGTGTGGTCAAGTTAAGAATCGTGAAGCGGCGTCTCGCCTCGGGTCACGCGCCCAGAGCGTCGACAGCAGCGTCGTGCACGGCGGCCCGTAGCGCGCGAAAACGGGGATCAATCCCTTTCCCTTGCCCTTGCCCCTGTCGCACCGTTGGGTGGACGCGGTTGGTGAGCAGCACCACCCATAGCGCTGCCTGGGGATCGATCCACAATGAGCAACCAGTGAATCCCAGATGACCGACGGCCTGGCGCGACAACCGCGTCCCCGCCTGCGACTCATGTTCGGCCGGACCGTCCCAACCCAGCCTCCAGGTGGAGCCCTCGATTCCAGAAGGGCGCCAGAACTCGCGGAGCACCTCGCGCGACACCACCGCCTGGCTCCCGTCACCGCCAACCAATCGCTCGAACGACGACGACCCAGCCTGGCCGCCGGCCGTGGTGCCCGCCGCCACGCCTGGGGTTCCCGTCCCCTGCCAGGCAGCCACCAGCGCTCCCGCCAGAGTTCCCAGGTCCGCCGCGTCGCTGAACAGCCCGGCGTGCCCCGCCACGCCGCCCATGGCCCGCGCGTTCAGATCGTCCACCTCTCCTATCACCAGCCGCCCCCGCTCCGCGGACATTTGCGTGGGCGCCACCTCGTACCGGTCAATGAATTCTTCATGACTGTTCGGCCGGCCCAAGTTCACGAACGTTGTGGATGAAAGACCCAGCGGCTCGGCGATGGCCCGCGCGAAGAGCACATCGATTCCGCTTCCGGTCACGCGTTCCAGTAGAGCGCCCAGCAAGATGAAGCCGAGATCGCTGTAAACGGACGTGGTACCGGGCCGGTGGATCAGAGGCTCGGCAGCTGCCGCGAGCACGATGGGATGATAACCCGGTGGCTCAGCGGTCGTTCGTTCGGGGGCGGTGTGTGTGGGCGCCGCTGCCCCGGAATCCACATGCGCCACATGCCGCTCGTAAAACGGACGATGAGCCGGCAATCCAGACGCGTGGCAGAGAAGCTGCCGCACGGTCACGGCGTCCTTGCCGGCCCCCATGAACTCCGGGATATGAAGCGAAACCTGATCGTCGAGCGTTATCAGACCGGCCGCCACCGCTTTCATCGTCAGGACGGACGTGCTCACCGCCTTGGTCACCGAGGCGATGTCGTAGACCGTGCGGGTGGTGGCGGCCAGCAGCCGCGGTTGGGTCTGGCGCGCCCCGAAGGCCGCGTGAAACCGAGTCATCCCTTCCCGCGCACACAGGATGACCGCGCCGGGAACCGTCCCCTCGGCGATCGCTGTTTCCAGTACGTTGCCAACGGACGCGAAGGGCTGCGAGCTTGCCGCCATCGTCGAGATTATACGCGGCGACGCACACCTGCCCGAGCAACCCGGCAGATGCGCCGCCGACAACAGCGCATGCAGCGCAAGCAGGGGGCTGGGCGGTCGGGACAGCATGGAGGCCGAACGCCGTGCCTGCTGCTGTTGCCGGTCATTCTGAGTGTGGGTCTGGCGCTGGGCGCGGACGCACCGGCGCGAGCCGGTGCGCGGAACCTCGAGGGGGTCGTGAATCTGAACACCGCACCGGTCGAGGTGCTGGGACTCCTTCCTGGCATCGGTCCCTCCAAGGCGCGAGGTATCGTGGCCTATCGGACGCGGCGGCCCTTCCGAACAGTGGATGAGCTGGTTCGGGTAAAGGGCATTGGCCGGCGCATGGTGCGCGAGCTGCGCGTTCATCTGGCGACCGCCGGCCCGTCCACTG
>JBDSME010000212.1:0-8005 GCA_039916065.1 Polyangia bacterium | reverse complement strand
GGAAGGATTGCTCCGGAGGAGGGTTTCGAACCCCCGACCCGGCGGTTAACAGCCGCCTGCTCTGCCACTGAGCTACTCCGGAATGGCGGGCAGCATTATGGAGGTCCGGGGGTGGCAGTCAAGGGCGGGCAGCGCGTCGGTCACCGATGGGTGGCGGGGGTCGGTTTCCAGTGGAGGACGCGGGCGGCATTGTCGAAATAGATTTTGCGCAGGATGGACGCGGAGAGCCCCACGCCGTCGATCTTCCAGCGGCCCTGGATGGGGGTGGGGCTTTCGAACTGCTTGTCGGCGGTCTCGAAGTAACGCCAGGTGCTCTCGAAGAACCGTTGTTCGTCGGCCAGGGTGGGGGGACTGGGACCGTTGGAGCCGTACATCATGTCGTCCTGGGTGGGGCCCACCCCGGTGTCGGTGCCGAAAAGGATGCGATCCTGATATTTCTCGAAAAAACGGCGCATCTGCTTGGCGTCGTGGCGTCCCATCTCCGGGACGCGGGCCGCGGTGTCGATGAAGAAGTTGGGATACTTGTCCAGCATCTGGGCGACGCGCTGGGGATCCTCCGGATCGTTGCCGAAGTGCACGGCGATGAAGGTGGTCTTGGGGTGACGGGCCACGCGTCGTTCGAAGGCGGCGTAGAGCTCTTCCCAGGAGGGCACCGGCTGGCCGTAGAAGCTCCATTCGGGGTGGGCGCCAAGCTCGTCCCAGCGCTCGTTGTCGGGGGTGGCCGGTTTCCAGAACGCCTTGGGATCGCCGATGTGGATGGCCACCGGCATCCCGAGCTGCCCAGCCTTCTCGAACAGCGGATCGAGCCCGCGGTCGTCGACGGACAGCAGGTGCTGGCCGTCGGCGGACGTGTAGCCGAGGCCGAGGCCCTTGGGAATCTTCAGGCCAATGGCGCCCAGGCGCTTTGATTCCACGAGGTCGGCCGCCATGGCCCTGCCGTAGTTCTTGTCGCGCCCGCGCCCAACGTGGCGAAAATTTGCGTTGGCGAACACGGCGATGCGTCCACGAGCCCGCGCGGCGGCACCGAGCTGCAGCTCGAGCATGTTGCGCGGTGGCCCGGGATACATGCCAGACAGGTTCACCGCGCCGCTGATCCCCCAGCGATCCATGAGCGCGATGGTGCGGTCGATGGCGTCAGGGCCGATGTGCATGTGAACGTCGATCTTGGGTAGCTCACCGACGGGCCGCGGCGCCACCGGCGGCGATGAGGCAGCGGCGGCGGCGACGGCGGCGGCGGCGACGGCGGCGGCGGCAGCCTGGCCCTTCTTGCCCGTGGTTGCAGCGGCTGTCTCCGCGGTGGAAGAAGCAGAAGCACCCGGAGGGATCATGCTGTCTCCGCTCGCAGCACGGCGGCAACCGCCCGTCCCACCGGCGAACGCCATCGCCACCAGCGCCACCATGGGCACGGTCGGGATGACGACGGGCAATCTTCGACGCGCGTTCATGGGCTGGCGTCTGGAAGAGGTCAGATCGCGGTGCTCAGCTGGCGCGGTCGGCAGCCGGTCCATTGGGGCTCAAGGCTTGTTGTCGGTCGCCGCCGGGCGCTCTTCGGCGGGAGGGAGCGGGCTATCGGTGCCAGGCGCGGCCTTGGCGGGCGCCGCGGTGGTTTTGGGGGCGGCCGCGCGGCTGGAGCTATCCAGATTGCCCACCGCGCCCACCGCGCCCACCGGGCCCGGCTCTGTGGGGGGACGAGCTTCGGCGCCGGCGATGGCTTTCAGCCTGGCGTTGATCTTCAGGACCTGAAGCGCTGTCTTACCCTGGGAGGTCTTCGTCTTGCTCCAACTGGAAGTGGCGCTGATCGTTTGTTCGAAGGGCTCGAAGCCATCCTTGCGCAGGGCGATGAAGTGCGGCGCCTTGATGTCGGCGATGCCCACGGTGAAGGGGGTCTTTCCGACGGTCTGACCATCGAGTGTCACGTCGGCACCGTCCGGCTTGGAGGTGACGCGAATCTGATGAGAGGCACCATCAGCCTCGGCGGCAGGCGCGCTCTGTTCTTCGGCCTTCACGGGGGCGGTGGCCGTCTTCGGTGGCGTGGTGGCTGCGGGTCCGGCAGCGGCGGGCGCGGCAGCGGCGGGCGCGGCAGCGGTGGGCGCGGCAGCGGTGGGCGCGGCAGCGACGGGGGAGCTCTGCTGGCCTGCTTTTGCCTTGTCTGCCTGCTCGGCAGCGCCCCCAGGAGCCGCCGCGTTCTCGCGGGCTCCGCGGGTGGGCTTGTGCTTGGTGGTCGACTTCCGGTTGCTGACGTCGTTGGCGCTGGCTGCCGGGACACCTTCGTCAGGCCCCGCTGGTTCCCTCGGCGCGACGGCCGCGGCAGCTTCCGCCGTGTTTGGCGCCGGGCTGTCCGGGGTCGCCCCGCCCGCCATGGCAGGATTGCTGCCGCTGCCTGTGCTGCCCCCAAGCTGGGCGGTGCCAGACGGAGCCGTTTCGGGAGTAGCGCTGCCAACGGCCACGGGGATCTCGGCCGGCGCTGCGCCGGGAGGAGGGCCAGCGGTGGTGGGCCCGCCAGACGCCAGCGACGGGCCGGTCTGCGTCGATTGTGAGGCGAAGAACCGGTACAGGAAAATTCCGCCACCGCCCAGCACGATGACGGTGGCGGCTAACAGCGCGGCCCCGGAACGTCTGGCTTGGCTCGAAGACTTCGTGGACGTGGCCTTGTCAGCGGTCTTGTCTGCCGTTTTGGCCGCTGTCTTGGTGGCACCTGGTTTGGCGCCTTCCGCTTCCGCGGCCTTTGACGCGGTGGTAGCCACGTTGGCGGTGTCGTCGGAGCCGCCTGGCAACGCCGCGGCGGTTGCGCTGGAGGGCGCATCGATCTTGGCGTGCGGGGCTGAAGGGCGCCGCGTATCCCCAAGGGGCGCATCTTTTACGTCTGTTGCGGGTTGGGCCGGCAAAGCACCCTTTCTGTCCTTGTCTTTTGGCGCGTCCTTGCCATGCCGGGCGGCGGGTTGTTCCTTCTGGCCCATTCCCGGCAACGGACTCCGTGGCAAGGCGGCCGCGTCCTTGCGGCGATCCGCCGAGTCTCCCAATTTGGCAGGTCCGGCCTTGGCCTCGTTGCTCTTGCTGGGCAGTTGCACGTTGGCGACGGTGGCGTCGTCGTCGGACAGCAGGAAGGACGGGAGTCGCCCCGCGATCTGGGTAGGCTCGTCATTGATGTCGTCGAAAGGCGCCGCGGAATCGTCGTCGTCATTTTCCGCTGCCGGAGCCGAGGTGGATGCGGAACCCGCGCTCTCAGGTGCGCGTTGGTCGCCCGTCGACGAGAATGGATTGCGCGCCCTGCCAAGCGCTTGATATGCGGGCGCAGCGATCTTCTGAGTCTGTTCGTGAGTCTGCTCGCCGGCATCGGCGACCGGCGTGGAGGCAGAAGGTGCTCCCTGGAGTGCCGAGGTCGCGACCTGCGAGGTGACGGCCGCCAGGGGGCTGAGGGATGTGTCTGGACGGACCGGACCTGAACCAGCGGCTCCGACTGGCGCCGGGCCAGTGGATTGAGGACCCGACCCGGCGCCCTGCGATTCGAGCGCGGAGAAGGTGCTGGAGGGGCGGCGGACGGCGATGCCGCCGGCGCCCTGGCTGCCCGAACCGGGAATACCGCTACGCTCGCGCTTGGCCTTTTCCACCAGCAACTGTTCCAGTACCGCCTGACTCTCCGGAGTCAGCTTGTCGAAGCGGACGCCCATGCCCGGCGGGACGGTGGTGCGATTCGCATCGACCTCACGGATCCACACCACGGTGCCGTCGCCGGCCATCAGCGGCGTTCCGTTCTGGAACTGGAAGTCGAGCTTGAGCTGCGTTCCCACGGCCAGCGGGTCGCGCGTGCGGATGAAGATTCCACCGCGGCTGACGTCGACCGCATAGCGTTCGATGAACTGCTCGACGCTCTCGCTGCGGAACTTGATGCGGAGGTTGATGGGAGGACGCGATTCTTTTTGGGGATTTTGATCCATGAGTGTCCGCAGCGCGAGAAGCGCGAAAAGGAGGACATCTTATGCCCCATCCGCCCGTGCGTGCCAGCGGCTTCGCCGCTCGCCCGGGGGGCTTGCGGGAGCTTTGCGCCGGGCGGCGCGATATGCGACGTTCGAAACGATGAGATCAGGTCGTCGAAAATCGCTGGTACGGTCACGTCGTAGCGGCAGTGGCGGGGCGGGAATTTTTCGGGTGCGGTGGGCGTGCTCCATCGCTTGTTTGTTTTCGGGGGGTGCGATCGCCGCTACACCACCACCGTTGCGTGTTCCCGTCGCTGCGGTGGCTTCCGACAATGCCCAGGCCTCGGCCGCGGGGGTGGCGGCGCTCAAGGCGGGAGGCAACGCCATCGACGCTGCCTGTGCGATCGCGCTGGCGCTGGGCGTGGTGCATCCCTTCGCGTCGGGGATAGGCGGTGGCGGATTCGCGGTGGTGTATCTGGCAAAGAAACATCAGGCGTTCGCGTTGGATTTCCGTGAACGCGCCCCGGCGGCCATTCGCGCGGAGATGTTCATCAAGGACGGACGGGCGGAGCCGCGCCTGTCGCGTGAGGGGGGACTGTCCATAGCTGTTCCGGGAGAGGTGCGCGGACTGGCCGAGCTGGTGCGGCGTGCGGGCAAGTTGCCGTTCTCGCGTTGCGTGGCACCGGCGGAGCACCTGGCGAGAGGCACCGCGCGCGTCTCGTGGCGCCTGGCGGAGCTGCTCCGCAAGGAGCCGGTGCGGCCTCCCGGCGGCGCGGCCGGCGCCGGAGCTCCGGTGATCCCTGGCGCTGCGTCGTCGCCGCTGACCGCCGCTGTTCCCGCAGGTCCGGCACCGGCGGGGGGCGCGGGGGGCGCGGCAACCCCATCGCCGGCTGAGAGGGCCTGGCACGAGCAGGGGTTGCCGGCGCTGTTCGGCGGCGCACGGTCGTTGAAGGAGGGCGACACCTTCCGCCGGCCCGAGCTGGCCCGCACCCTGGCGCGCCTGCGCACCCGTGGCGCGGACGGCTTCTACAAGGGTGAGACGGCGGCCGAGATCGTCAAGGCGGTCACCGGTGCGGGCGGCGTCATGACCATCGAGGACCTGGAACAGTATGCCCCCACCGAGAGGGTGCCGCTGCAGATCCAATATCGCGGGTTGCGGGTGTTGACCATGCCTCCGCCCTCGTCGGGTGGGGTGGCGCTGGCGGAGACGCTGGGCATCCTGGCGGCGCGCTACCCCGACGCCGCCGTGCTGGCCAAGGCCGGCCGCGAGTCGTCGGCGTACCTGCATGTGCTGACCGAGGCCACCAAGCACGCCTTCGCCGATCGCGCGCGCCACCTGGGAGATGCCGATTTCGTCAAGGTTCCTCTGGAACACCTGCTGGCTCCGGCGTATCACGCCGAGCTGGCGCGCCGGATCAAGGATGTGGGCGTGGGGTCGGCCGACTCCTACGGCACGCCGTCCGCGCCCGCCGATCTGCACCGCGATGGTGGCACCACCCATCTGTCGGTGGTCGACGGCGAGGGAAACGCCGTGGCGCTGACCACCACGGTGAACCTGGGGTTCGGCTCCAAGGTGGTGGCGGGAAAGACCGGCATCCTGTTGAACGACCAGATGGATGACTTCGCCATGCAGCCCGGCGTGCCGAATGGCTTCGGACTGATCGGCAGCGCGCAAAATGCGGTGATGCCGAACAAGCGGCCGCTCTCGTCGATGACGCCGACCATTGTACTCGACGGCGATCAGGTGAAGCTGGTGGTCGGGGCGGCCGGTGGCCCGACCATCATCACCGCCACCACCCAGGTGCTGTTGAACGTGGTCGACTGGAACATGGACGCCCAGGCAGCCATCGCCGCCGCGCGCGTGCACCACCAGTGGTTTCCCGAGGTGCTGATGGTGGAGCCCGAGTTGGCGCGCGACGTGGTTGATGGCCTGGTGAAGCGCGGCCACAAGGTCCGGGAGATTCCCCACATCGGGGTCTCGAACCTGATCGTGCGCGGCAAGGATAATCTTTGGGAGGCGGCCGCGGAGCCGCGCAGCCCCAGTACCCCTGGTGGATTCTGAAAGCGGGTCCGTCGGTCTGCCGTTCCAGTGCGCGCTCGGTGCACCAGCTGTCTTACCCGATCGAAATGTAGACGATTGAAGCAAGTTTAGGTTTCAGGCGATCGCGAGGCCGATGGAGCACAGGGAGGTCCAGCTGGACCGGCTACGCCCTCAAGCAACTCCGAGGGGGTCGGATCGCGTGAGTGGAGGGCGGCTTGCCGCCCGGAACTCTTCGCGGGAGGTTTGGGACCCTCCCAGGGCACCCATCCAAATTGTCGGCCTTCCCAGGCCCCTTGCGGCGGCGAAGCCGCTCTGGCTGTTCCGGACCCGGCGTGGTGAAATCGGCGGATGTCCGCAGCATCCACATCTGCCAGCTCTACGAGGTCTGTCGGCCCTGATCGCTCTGGGCGCGCCCGCTTCAAGAAGATCCTGATCGCGAACCGCGGCGAGATTGCCTGTCGGGTGATGCGGGCCTGCCGCGAGCTGGGGATCGGCACGGTGGCGGTCTATTCGGACGCCGACCGAGAGGCCGTGCACGTGCGCATGGCCGACGAAGCGGTGGCGCTGGGACCGGCGCCTGCGCGCGAGAGCTATCTGGTAGTGGAGAAACTGGTCGCGGCGGTGCGCGCCACGGGGGCGGACGCCGTGCACCCCGGGTACGGTTTCCTCTCGGAGAACGCGGATTTCGCCGAGGCGATCGCCCGCGCCGGCGCCGTCTTCATCGGCCCGCCTGCGTCGGCGATCCGGTCGATGGGCGGCAAGACTTCGGCGCGGGCGCTGATGCAGGCGGCCGGCGTGCCGGTGGTGCCCGGCGACAATGGAGCGGACGGCAAGGGATTCGCGAACGCGGAGGAGGCGAAGGCGGCGGCGGCGCGCATCGGCTATCCGGTCTTGTTGAAGGCGGCGGCCGGGGGTGGGGGTCGCGGCATGCGCCTGGTGGAGACGGAGGACAAGCTGGAGGCTGCGCTGGCGGGGGCGCGCCGGGAAGCGAAGGCTGCCTTTTCCGACGACGCGGTCTACCTGGAGAAGGCCATCGTGCGCCCGCGCCACATCGAGATCCAGGTCTTCGGCGACACCCAGGGGCGGGTGGTCCATCTGCACGAGCGCGACTGTTCAATCCAGCGCCGCAACCAGAAGGTGATCGAGGAGGCGCCGTCGCCGGCCATCGACGACGAGCTGCGGGTCCGCATGGGTGAGGTGGCGGTTCGGGCGGCTCGCTCGGTCGGGTACGTGGGCGCCGGCACGGTGGAGATGCTGTTCGACAGCGCTTCGCGGGGGTTCTACTTCCTGGAGATGAACACGCGGCTGCAGGTGGAGCATCCGGTGACCGAGCTGATCACGGGGGTGGATCTGGTGCGCTGGCAGATCGCGGTGGCGGAGGGCGCGCCCTTGCCGCTGTCTCAGGAGGAGATCCCGCGGCGGGGCGCCGCCATCGAATGCCGGATCTACGCCGAGGACGCGGTGAAGTTCCTGCCGTCGCCGGGCAAGATTACCTCGTTGCGGGTTCCTGCCGGGCCGGGGATTCGCGACGACTCGGGGGTGACGGAGGGCAGCGTGATCTCCGTCCACTACGACCCGATGATTTCGAAGCTGGCCGCCTTTGGTGCCACCCGGGAGGAGGCCCTGGACCGGATGCGGCGAGCCCTGGCCGAATATCACGTGGGCGGCATCCGCACCAACCTGGCCTTCCACCGCCGCGTGCTGCGGCATCCCGCCTTCATCGCCGGCACCTATGACACCGGTTTTATCGAGCGCTACAAGGCAGACCTGGCTCCGCGCGCCGCCGATCAGGAGACGGCCGACTGGGCCGCCCTGGGCGCGGCCCTGGCGGCGCGGGCGGCGGGCGTGGTGGGCGTGGCGGGCGCGAACCAGGTTCTGGAACTGGACACCGCGCAGGTAACCCCCTCTGCCTGGCGGCGCGGATAGCGGGCCCTCTCTTGACGCGACCTCTTGAGTTTGATAGCGGACGCGCGGGTTTTACAAATCGAATGTCTAATCAATGACTGTTCTGGGATTGATGGCCGAAGCTGGTTCCGCGCCGCAAGCGCAT
>JBDSME010000211.1:0-3251 GCA_039916065.1 Polyangia bacterium | reverse complement strand
TGGAAGACGGACAAGGCGGTCTTCAACGTTCAGGTGGCCGGCACCCTGCCGGAAAAGGCCTGGGCCATCGACATGGTGGTTCACTTCGCCGGCAAGATCTCCTACAAGTACTGACCGTTCGTGGGCCGGTGTGCCCGCCCGCCCGCCCGGGCGCTACGCGTGTGCTGGTCGGGGGGACTGGTCTGGCTGGCCCGGTCGCCACCCTGGCGTAGACTGCCGGCATGAGTGCGTCGCCGTCGCCGTCGTACATCGAAGCTGAGGTCTTCCGGGTCAAGGGCGGCGCTGGCCGGGAGGTTCGCGATCTGCTGGCGGTGGAGAGCCCGCTGGAGCTCCGGGCGCGGGTCGGCGATGAGGTGCGGGTGGTGTCCACCACCATGCGGACCCCGGGGGACGACCGGGCACTGGCGGCCGGGTTCCTCTTCGCCGAACGGGTGATCGCCTCCGCAGAGTGGCTACAATCGGTCGAGTGCGTGGGCGATGACGCGGTGGTGGTGCGGTTTGCTGCGCCGTTCGCCAGGGCGGCCGAGGCTGCCCTGCACGCCACCGAGCGGCGCTTCGTTACCAGCGGCGCTTGCGGGGTGTGTGGGCGGGAGAGCCTGGAGGCGCTGATGGAGGTCCCCACCACAGCCAGGGGAAACGGCACCACGCTGCGCCTGCCGGCGTCGCTGATTCATGGCCTGCCCGCAATCTTGAAAAAGGCGCAGGCGACTTTCGCCCAGACCGGGGGGCTACACGCCGCCGCGCTGTTCAGCGCGCCGGATGGTGAGTTGCGTGCGGTCCACGAGGATGTCGGACGACACAATGCCGTCGACAAGTTGGTGGGTGGGCTGTTGCTGAAGAACGGGTTGCCAGCGGGTGACGTCATCCTGCTGGTCAGCGGCCGCGCCAGCTTCGAACTGGCGCAGAAGGCGGCCATGGCAGGATTTCCCGTGATGGCCGCGGTCGGGGCGCCGTCCAGCCTGGCCGTGGAGGTCGCTCGTCGCGCCGGCATCACCTTGCTGGGGTTCGTCCGTGATGGCGGCTTCAACGTCTATTGCGGTGGCGAGCGTCTGGACGGCTTCCCCGGTCAGTTCGGATAGAGAAACGCCAACACGGGACGATTCAACCGGGGGGCCGTTGTTTCTGGTTTCGGTCGCCGAGCCCTTTCGCAGGCCCACCGTCGTCCCGGTCGTGCGGTCGTCCGTGCTGTCCTGGAAAAAAGTGCGCGGGACAGAGGCGCGACACACGAATCACGCTTATACCGCATGCACCAACCTGGCAGCACGCCCATAACGCTGCGCTGCGCGGCACCTATCTCGACACTTACATTTTCCCACCCGTGCCGCCGAAACGTCATTTAGACGAGCCGTCTCCTTGCTTCCCCGCGACTCTTCACCCGTGGATCTAGCTTTGACCGAAAAAGTGCACTCCGCCTTCGACGGGCAATTCCCGCGCGCATCCATCGTCATCCCCGCGCACAACGAGGGAAAGGTGATTCATCGGGGGCTCTCCTCGCTTCTGGAATCAGCCGCTCCGGGTGAGTTCGAGATCGTGGTGGTCTGCAACGGCTGCTCGGATGACACCGCCGCTCAGGCCCGGCGTTTCGGCTCCGCGGTCAAAGTGGTTGAAACAAAGGTCCAGTCCAAGATTCATGCCCTGAACCTGGGCGATCGCGAGGTACACGGTTTTCCCCGCTTCTACGTGGACGCAGACATTCAGATCACGGCGGAGGCCATCAGAGAGGTGGCTACCCTGCTGCGCGACGATTCGGCGATCCTGGTGGCGGCGCCGCGTGCGGTGGTCGCCTACGAGGATCGCCCCTATCTGATCCGTTCCTTCTATCGGGTCTGGACCCGATTGCCCTACTTTTGTGAGAACATGGTCGGTTCAGGCGTGTACGCGTTCTCGCGCCAGGGCCGCGCCCGCTTCGGTGAGTTCCCCCCCATCATCGCCGATGACGAATTCGCACGGCTGACCGCCGCTCCTGGGGAGAGGAGATCCACCAGCGGAAGCGCCTTCACCATTCACCCCCCGCGCACCGTTGGCGGCCTGTTGAAGATCATGACGCGCGCACGCACGGGCATGTACGAGCTTAAAGAAAAGTTTCCCGAGCTCAGCGCCAACAACCACACCAATTCGGGACGAACGCTGCAAATAATTGCCCGGAGCCCTTCCCTGTGGCCCCACGCCCCCATCTACCTGAGCATCATGCTGCTGGCCAAGCTGAAGGCCCACCAGCGGACCCGCCGCGGCCGGGATCACTCCTGGCAGCGCGACGACACCTCTCGCCAGTAAATACTCGCGCGAACAAGCCATTCAACTCACCTCTCGTCCGATGACTTACCCGCCATTCGGCCAATCCCCGGCGTCGCTGATACATATTGTCGCAGGCACCCTGGGCGTCATCTTCCTGGGGGTGCTTTGCGGCGGTGGATGTAAATCCTCCGGACCGGCGGGATCTGTGACCGATGCCAGCGCCGTCGACGGCCAGGACGCCGGCGGCCCCGCCTCCCGGGACGCCAGCAATCTCCCCTGCGGCGCCGAGGCGCGACTGAAGGGTGAAAGCTGCACTTGCTCCAAGCAATGCGAGACTGGCTTCTGTGCCGATGGGATCTGCTGTGACAGCAATTGCGAGGGGACCTGCCTGTCCTGCCGCCTCCCCACGTCACTCGGCACCTGCGCCCCGATCCCTCCCGGTCAGCCTCCGCGCGCCGCTGAAGATTGTCCGGCAGACGTAGAAGCCTCCTGTGGGCGTGATGGTACCTGCGACGGCGCGGGACAATGCCGCAACCACGTCGAAGGCACGATTTGCAAACCGGGCACGTGCGCAGGGGACGCCATAGCGGGCGCCTTCACCTGCGATGGAGCGAAGGGCTGCAAGCAGGCCGCGACCACGGTATGTGCGCCCTTCTCTTGCGATAACACCACCAACCAGTGCTTCAGCAACTGTGCCAGCGACGGCGACTGCGTCAGCGGGCGGAAATGCGTGGCGGGGAGTTGCGGGCCCAAGATGAACGGTTCAGTCTGCGTGCGCGATAACGAATGCGCGTCCGAACACTGCGCCGACGGTATCTGCTGCAATACGGCCTGTGACGGTGAATGCCGGGCGTGCAACCTCTCCGGGCGACTGGGCGTCTGCCAGCCGGTGGCCCAGGGGCAGCGCCATCCACTTTGCGCGGAGCAGGCAGCGACGACGTGCGGAACCGCCGGAACGTGCGACGGATTCGGCTCCTGCGAGACGTATCCCGCCAGCACCATCTGCGGCTCGGCGA